>NZ_JBDPMC010000067.1:0-36250 GCF_039871625.1 Micromonospora sp. B11E3
CTGCTCATCACGGCCTTCGGTTGTGAGTCATGTTCTTCTTTGGCGAGACGACATGATCACCGAAGGCCGTCTTCGTGTCCACCCACGACAGCGCGAAACATCAGGCCAGAGAGCCGAAGGTTAAAAATCAAGCTAGTGCGCTGACCAAGAAGGTTCACCGGGTTGGTGACACGCCGGGCGCGGTGCACCGCGTCGGGTCGGGTGGGTCTCAGGCTCGACGGCGATCGCGATCCGCTGTCGAGAGTGAGGTGTCGGGATGGCCGAGCCGGTGAGGGCGCGGCGGTTGAGTGATGAGGAGGGCCGCCGGCTGCAACAAATCGTGCGGCGTGGCAAGCACGAGTCGATCCGGGTCCGCCGGGCGTTGATCATCATGGCGTCGGCGTCGGGTACCCCGGTGCCGTCGATCGCCCGCCTGGTCGCCGCGCACGAGGACACCGTCCGGGACGTGATCCACCGGTTCAACGAGATCGGACTCCGCGCTCTGGACCCTCAGTGGGCGGGAGGCCGTCCCCGCCTGATCACCGATGACGACCAGCGGTTCATCGTCGCGACGACCACGACCCGACCGAAGAGTCTGGGTCGCCCCTTCACGCACTGGAGTATCCGCAAGCTCGCCGACTACCTGGCCACCAACCGGCCTCGGAGGGTGGTCATCGGTCGGGAACGGCTACGACAGATCCTGCGCCACCACGACGTCTCCTTCCAGTGCACCCGCACCTGGAAGGAGTCCCGCGACCCGGACAAGGACGCCAAGCTCGACCGTATCGAGGAGGTGACCCGCCGGTTCCCGGACCGGTGCTTCGCCTTCGACCAGTTCGGGCCGCTGTCGATCCGCCCGCACCACGGCAGCGGGTGGGCGCCTGCCGGCAGACCGGACCGGCTGCCGGCGACCTACACCCGCACTCACGGCATCCGCTACTTCCACGGCTGCTACAGCCTCGGCAACGACCAGCTCTGGGGCGTGATGCGCCGCCGCAAAGGCGGCGACCACAGCCTGACCGCGCTCAAGCCGATCCGCGCCGCCCGCCCGGACGGCGCCCCGATCTACGTGATCCTGGACAACCTGTCGGCGAACAAACCCCGCAGATCCGGGCATGGGCCGCCCGCAACAAGGTCGAACTCTGCTTCACTCCCACCCAGGCGTCCTGGGCCAACCCGATCGAGGCCCAGTTCGGGCCACTACGCGCGTTCACCCTGGCCAACTCCAACCATCCCAACCACACCGTCCTGGCCCGGGAGATCCAGCGCTACCTGCGGTGGCGCAACGCCAACGCCCGCCACCCCGACGTCCTCGCCGCCCAACGCCGGGAACGAGCCCGCATCCGCAGCGAACGTCGACATCGCTGGGGCCGACCGCGAGCCAAGGCCGCTTGACGCTCAGACCCGGTGAACCTTCTTGGTCAGCGCTAGCGCCGCATCGGGCCGCGCGGGCCGCCTGGGAGCAGGCGATCGAGATCCTGGACCGGCTCGGTCACGCCGATGCGTCTCGGGTCCGCGCCAAGCTGGTGCCCTGATCAGTCTCTCTCCGCGGCATCGGCTGCTCGCTTTGCATGACGCATGCGTCCAGGGATTCTTCGCAGGTCAACACGACCCCGAGAATCTCGTTCGAGCAACTGAAGGTTTGTCGTCGACGACCTTGAACTCGCCGCTGCCGCGGTCGCAGCTCTCCTCGAAGGGAGGCCGTCCGTCGTCGAGTCGGAAGAAGAAGCACTCTGTCGTTTCCAGGCAGTTGATTTGGCCGTCGGACAACAAGCAGCCGTAGCGATACGGCGACGGTAGGTCCCCTTCGACGAACGTGCCTTGGTAACGGTCGCAAACCGCGACCAGAGTTCCGTAGTCGATGCCCGCAGGGGACTCTTGGGCGTCGGCCGGGCTCGACACGACGACGCAGGAACCGACTACGGCCAGCAGTGTGCAAGCCAACAGGCGCAGCATTCTCCGGAGCACGGAACTCTCCTTCGCGGAACGATCGGGTGGCAGGCGATCACCCTGCCACCCCAGCCTGATGCGGCGCTGATGCATATCGCCTGCCGGCAAGTTCGACACACTGAGCCATTCGGGGTAACGAGTGCGGCACGATAGGTGACGGCCCGGCTTGTTCGGAATGTGCCGGACGCGCCAGGGATGCCGCTGCGTCGAAACGACGCAGGACCTCGCGCGCTGAAACGGCGCCTGTCCGACGTCGTCTACCGGCGCATGATCGACGACGCCGCGGCCGACACGGCGACGGGCCCGGGAGGGCAACAGGGGGACGACTACAGACTCCAGCGTGACCAACTCGCATCCCCAAGCCGGCTCTTCGGAGAAGTCACTCCCGGACCCGCCAAGACCCAGCTTGGAACCCGGTTCCCGACGATGTCTTGACACGCAGGGGAGCCATGAACGGACGCTTGGTGGGGGGACCGTCATAGTCGGCAGTACGGCGGACCCGGACGATCCCGGGGTGAGCGCTCCGTGGTTCTCCGGTGACGACGCCTGCGATGGGTGGCGGGACGGGACGTCGCCGATCTTCGATGACGTGCGCGTCGTGTGCTCTCCAGCGGGTGCCAACCCCGGGTCAACCGGTGCCCGCGCGGGTCGCCCTGGCCGACCGCCGGCCGCAGACCGGGGTTCGTGTGCTCCAGGCGTGCCCCTGGGCTGGGCGAACAGGGGTCCGGGGTGACGCGTGTGGGTGGAACGTGGGGCACTCCCAGCCATCCCAGGTGAACGCCAAGGTCGCGAGACTAGGCTCTCGCGCCCTCGTAGCTCAGGGGATAGAGCATCGGTTTCCTGCACCTGAGCTCGTTCGGCGCCCGCCTCCGCGCCATCTGCTGTTCTATCGATCTGCGTCCCTTGCCGCTGGTCGCAATGGGCCGTTGCTGTGGTCGTCAGCGGGAGGTGTGGTTCCCCAAGTGCGTGACGGGGGGAGTGAGATGCACGGGCCATTGGCTGGAGAGGTCGAGCGCCGATGAGCTTCTGATCCGTAGACCGCCCCGTCGCGGCCACCGTCAGCTACGCCGGACAACGTAGCGTGACGGTGAGTTAAGTTTCGCTTATCGGGCTGTGGATCAACGGGGGCAGCTCAGTACGTTGCCCGCATGCGACACATCAAGACCGCGATCGCCGCGCTCATCTTGGGTCCGCTGGCCTGGGTCCTGCTCGCCGCCGGGCAGGGCCGGTCCCTCCGGGTGTTCGGGGATGCACAGGAAAGCGGCGGCGTGCTCGAACCCAACGCTCTGCTGAAGCCGTTGCTGGTGTTGGCGGCTGCTGGCATTCTCCTCGGGCTTATTGCCACCGTCCGGACCTCCCCGCTCGGCTCGGTGCTGACCGGCCTGACGTACTCGGTCAGCTACGTAGGCCTGCTCTTCAGCCCGGCACGGCTGCTGGACCTACTCAGTCACAAGCTGAACGTGGCGGGTTACCAGATTGACGTGCTCACCCCTGTACGCACCGGGACGACGCTGCTGCTGGGCTCGCTGCTCCTGGTCGGGGTCGCCAGTATCCAGCGGTGGCGGCGCTGGCCGCAGTCAGACGCCGATGAGCCGACAGCCGTCGTCCCGGCCAAGATCATTCCGCCGGCATCGGAACGGGACCGCCCGTTCGACGCGGATGGATTCCGCCCGCCCGGCGCAGACCGGCTCGGCTCAACCAAACAGGCTGAGGATCCGACAAACCGGGGTATGGCCGAGGAACCGGAGCCAGCGATGGTCCCCGGCTCACGCTGGATCGATTCGCTACGCAGCGATTCCACGAACGAGCCCTGGCAGTCGGACGCGACGCGCTGGCAGACTCCGCCGCAGCGGGACGGCTACCCGAACTGACCAAGAAGCCCGCGTCAACGGTTCGGGCAAGTCGGCACAGGCAACGGGTGCGCCATCGCACGACAACCGACCGGGCAGCCTACTTGATGGCTACTTCGCCAGCCTCACCGTTTCGACCTTGCTGAGGTCGTCGACGTACATGACCTCGTCACCCTGCGGGGAAACCGCGGGGCTGGTGACGGAGTCGTCGGAGTCGGCCAGCCGACGGTGGTCGCCGGTGGCCAAGTCGACCGCGACCAGGCTTCCGCTGCCCTTGCGCCAAACCGAGACGATTGCCGTCCTGCCGTCAGGGGTCACATTCATCTCGGGGAACCCCACCAGGTCCGGACCGACCGGCCGAACCACCGACGCACCCGGCGTGAGCAGGTACACGCACCATGCTCGGTCTTCATTTCTGACCGGCTGCTGGGTGGGTTTGGCATCCGTGCCGATAAACAACAGGTCTCCGTTGGGCAGCAGATGAGGAGCCTTGGCTGACCCGCCCTGTTCACACGTGAACCGTGCAGCGGGGCTGAGGATGCCTGGAGGTGTCTGCCCGAAGGTGGCCAAAGCCCAGCAGCCGTTGAGACCGGTGGACAAGTAACCGCCCTGTCCACCAGGCTGGATCGTCACCTCACCCGCCGACGGAACGTCGAACAGCGTCCGGTAATCGCCCGTCCCCGGGGTATAGGCGACCAGCCGTTCCCCGTCGGAACACTCCAACCCGATGCCGAGCTGGCTCGAGCCCGCGTCGAACAGGAAGTCGACCGGTCCGCAGGCATCCGGGATGTCCGTGCCGCGGGCGACGAAGACCTCCTTGGCGCCGTCACGGCGCCACACCTCCTTCCCCGCCTCCTCATCGTGCACCACGTAGACCTGGTTACCGGCAAGCCAGACCGCATCGACCCGATATGTCTTGCCGCCGGTCAGGCTGGTACAGGCCGACATGGCCACCAGCAGCGCCACCATCAGGGCTACACGCTTCTTCATGGCGTTTTTGCAATTCCCCAATTCGTGCCGGAAGGTCGGGGGTCCTGAATGCCTGCGACCAAACCGATTCGACTCAGCTCAGTACCAGATTTGAAAACGAAGCACAGTAGGCGTCGAATCGTCGTCGGCCGATATCAGCAAACGTGTCCGACCTGGACGATCGGTCGTCACCTGCAATTTGACCTCCTCAAGCGGGTCATGGAGAACGAATTGCCCTTGCAAAGACGGGATGCTCCCGTCGAACAATGCGGCCCCGTCGATTACCCCCGTCGTCGGAGTGCTTGATCTGGGTGAGCTGCTGGCGCCACGGCGCGTACTGGTGGGACTTGGTCGCCTTGCCGGCGACCTCCTCCCGCAGTACCTGGTTGTCCATCCCCAGGTAGGTGAACACCGTCGTCTTCGCACCCACCGTCTGAGACACCGTCCGGTCGAACGCCACAACGGCGAGCGTACGGGGGTGAAGGCCACGCTGTCGGGCACCTGGGCGGGCGCAAGGGGAAGCGTGGCCCGTCAGTTTGGCGGACGATCGGTTTCGGTGCGGTGTGTGTGCTTGCCTGCGCCCCGCGCATTTTCGATCACTCTGCGGGCCGGGTTCCGGCCGGGTGCGCTCGTATCCGGGATTGGGTATTGGTGGCGCGTGGGCTGGGGTTCGTTGTCGTTCGGGTGGCGATTGCCCGAACCGCGCGAAGGCGACAGGACGGCGGGCTGACCGGGTCGTCGGCCGGCCACCACGGGCTGACGTGGTGAGTGACGCAACGTAGATCGATCCTCACGTCACGTCAACGACCGATCGGGTCAGATTTCCGAGCATCAACGGCCCTGTCCCACGACTTTGGCCGCGGTCGATACTGCTCACCGTATGTGCCCGGATACCCAGCGAACGGGGCCGATGATGATTGCCGATGCCGTGCGTCGCGGTCAGTTCCGCCACCACCGGTTGACCAGGCCGACGGCCGTCGCGGCCGTCCTCGTGCTGGTCGCCGCGATGCTGTCCACCTCCGGAGCGGCGGACCGGACGAGCGATCCCGCACTAAGACCCGTGGCCATGGAGGTGTGCGGGTCGACCGGCGACACCGGTGGCGCGACGGCGGCGCCGGCCGCCGCGGCGACGGGGACGACCGCTCTGCCGGATTACCAGGAGATCGTCGCGCCGGGGGAGACCCAGCCGCGCACCATCACCTACGACCGGGCGAAGCTGGTGATCAAACCCGGCGCGGTGCGGACGCCCACCGGCATCGGCATCACCCCGCTACCGCCCGGCCAGCTGTCCAAGCTGGACACCGGCATGACGAACGTGACCGCCCGGCCCCGCGGCGGCTACCGGTTCACCCCGCACCCGCAGACCTTCGCCACCAACATCGAGGTCTCCCTGCCCTACGACCCGGCGCTCATCCCCGACGAGATGACGGCGCAGGACGTCTACACGTACTTCTACGACGACGTGGCGCTGTGCTGGAAGCCGCTGCCGCGGGTCGCGGTGGACGAGACCACCCACATGGTCACCTCCGTCACCGACCACTTCACGGAGATGATCAACGCGACGGTGTCGGCGCCGGAGCACCCGGAGGGCACGCAGTTCAACCCCAACCAGATCAAGGGCATCGAGGCGGCCAACCCGGGCACGGGCATCAACCTCATCAGCCCGCCGGAGCCCAACAACCAGGGTGAGAACCGGCTCAGCTACCCGCTCGAGACGCCGCCCGGCCGGCTCGGCATCCAGCCGCAGCTCGCGGTCGCCTACAACTCGTCGGCCAGCAGCACCTGGCTGGGCACCGGCTGGGACCTGGCCGTCCCGGTCATCACCGTCGACACCCGCTGGGGCGTACCCCGCTACGACGCGAACCGGGAGACCGAGACGTACCTGCTCAACGGCGAGCAACTCACCCCGGTCGCGCACCGGGGCCCGCCGCCGGCGCGTACCGCGGAGAAGGTCTTCCACACCCGGGTCGAGGGGGAGTTCGCCCGGATCGTGCGCCACGGCGACCACCCACGCGCGTACACCTGGGAGGTCACCGACCGGTCCGGCACCCGCTGGTTCTACGGCGGCCTGCCCGGCGCGAGCGCACCCGCGGCCAACTCGGTCCTCGGCGACGCGGCCGGCAACGTGCTCAGCTGGGCGCTGCGTGAGGTACGCGACCCGCGCGGCAACTTCATGCGCTACCACTACGCCCAGGTGGACGACCCCGGTGTGGCCGGCGGTGCCGAACCCGGCCGCAACCTCTACCTGGAGCGGATCGCCTACACGGGCTCCGGCGACACCGAAGGCCGCTACGCCGTCACCTTCACCCGCGACCGGGAACTGGACGAGCCGCTGCGGGTCGACAAGACCATCGACGCGCGGGGCGGCTTCAAACGGGTCACGGCCGACCTGCTCCGCCGCGTCGACGTCACCTTCGACGACGACCTGATCCGGCGGTACGAGTTCACGTACACGACCGGCGCGTTCGCCAAGACCCTGCTCGCCAAGATCACCCAGTACGACGACCGCGGCACCGCGTTCGCCGCCCACGACTTCGGCTACTACGACGACATCCGCGACGCGTCCGGCGCCTACCAGGCGTTCAGCCAGGCCGACTGGACCGTGCCCGGCGACGGCCTCGGCAAGGGCGCGTTGAACCTCACCGGCGAGCGGGCCGGCGATGCGAGCGCCCTCAATGCCAACGCCAGCACCGGCTTCGGCGGCCACCTCTACCTCGGCATCGGCACCTCCCCGAGCAAGTCCGGGTCGGTCGGGGTCAAGGTCGGCGGCAGCCGCTCCGACGACGAGGGCGTGCTCGCCCTGGTCGACGTCGACGGCGACAGCCTGCCGGACAAGGTGTTCCGCAGCGGCGGCGCGGTGCGCTACCGCAAGAACCTCTCCGGCCCGCACGGCGAGCTGCGCTTCGCCGACGAGGCCCGACCGCTGAATCTCCCCGGCATCCAGGGCGAACGCAGCACCAGCCTCACCGTGGGCGTCGAGGGATACGTCGGCGCGGTCGCCGCGCAGCTCGACTACGTCAACACCACCGCCACCACCGACCAGTACTTCACCGACGTCAACGGCGACGGGATCAGCGACCTGGTGAACGGCTCCGCCGTGCTGTTCGGCCGCGTCGGCGCGGACGGCGTGCCGGTGTACGGGATCAGCTCGGACACCCCGGTCCCGGTGACCTCCGGCCAGGTGGACACCGACGGGCTGCTCCCCGACAACCCGGCCGAACGGGAACGGCTGATCGATTCGTTCCCGCTGCTCGACACGGTTCGTCGCTGGGTCGCCCCGTACGACGGCGCCGTCCGGATCGACGGCGCGGTCGCGCTCGCCGAGGGCACCGCCGCCGCCCGGGCTGCCTCGACCACCGCCGACGGCGTCCGGGTCGCCATCCAGCGGGAGGACACCGAGCTGTGGGCGCAGGAGATCGGCGCCCGCGACAACAGCGCGCACACCCCGGACGGCGTCGGCTCGGTCACCGTGTCCCGCGGCGACCGGCTCTACTTCCGGGTCCAGTCCCGGTTCGACGGGTCCCTGGACCAGGTCGCCTGGGACCCGCAGATCACCTACCTCAACCTGCCCGAGGCGCTGGACGTCAACGGCCTGCCCGTGCACCGCTACCAGCCGTCCCGCGACTTCACCCTCGGCGGACGGGCCGCGGAGGTGAAGGTGCCGGTCACCGGCACCCTGCACCTCTCCGGCGACCTGACCAAACGCGCCGCCACCACCGACGACGTCACCGTGCTCATCACCCGTGACAACGCGCCGGTGCTGGAGCGGACGCTGACCGCCGACACCACCGGCACCGTGCCGGTCGACCTCGACGTGCCGGTGCAGCAGGGGCAGGTGCTGCGCTGGCGGGTGGCTGTCGACTCACCGATCGACCTCGACCAGCTCACCTGGACCCCACGCGCCCACTACACCACCGCCCAGGGCCTCGACCGGGTCACCGACGCCGACGGCGACCCCCTCATCGACCTGTACCCGCCGTACGCCATCGACATGTACCCGGCGGACACGCTCACCGCTCCGCAGCAGGCCCACCGCGTGACCGCCGACGGGCAGGTCACCGTCACCCCGAACCTCGCCTTCGACTTCGGCACCGCCACGCCGACCGCCCGGGTGACGTTCACCGTCAAGCGGCGCGGCGACCTGCTCGCCAAGCAGCACATCGACATCACCAACGGCGTGGTGTCCGCGCCCACCCCGGTCACCGTGGACGCCGCCGCAGGAGACGACCTGTTCGTCGACTTCAGCACCCGCGACACCGGGCTGGCCGCGTACCTGACCGGCGCCGCCGCCGACGTCGGCGGCACCACCGTCCCCGCCGCCTTGCACAGTGCCGCGGCCGAGGGCGCGTTCCCGCAGCCGTACCGGGGCTGGGGCGCGATCGGCTACAACGGCAACCGGGACCGGGCCGGGCAGCCCATCGCCCAGGCCGACCTGGTGATCGACGAGAACGTCGGCGACCAACTGCCCGACAGCGTCGACCCGCAGGCGCAGAAGGACGCCTTCGCCAACGACCCCCGCGTCAACCCGCCCAAGGCGGTGCCGTTCGCGCCCGCACCCCGCGACAACCGGTGGAGCGCCGGTCAGCACTCCTGGGTCACGCGCACCGACGCGCGCAGCTCCCGCCTCGGCGTCGAATCGGTCAACCTGCCGCAGGCCGCCGACTTCACCGGCGTCGCGGTGCCCCGGGTGTCCCGGTCCCAGCAGATCTCGCTGACCGGCGGGGTCGGCGGCCCGATCGGCAGCATCGGCGGCAGCGTCGCGACCGGGGACAGCACCGGCCAGGTCGACTTCCTCGACATGAACGGCGACCGCTTCCCCGACGTCGTCGGCTCCGGCGGCATCCAGTACACCGACCCGACCGGCGCGCTCGGCGACACCCGCGGCGCACTGCCGGACGGCGCGGTCCGCAAGAGCAGCAACGTCTCCGGCAACGCCAGCGCGGGCAGCGCCGCGCGGACCATCGCCACCGGTCGCGGGCACGACAGCCCGCCCGGCACCACCACCGCCAACGGCGCCGACGCGGGCAACGACATGCCACCGCTGGGCGTCGGCGGCAGCCTCGGCGGCAGCAGCTCGGACGGCCGGTTCGACCTGCTCGACGCCAACGGCGACGACCTGCCCGACCGGGTGTACGCCGACGGCCGGGTCGCGTTGAACCTCGGCTACCGGTTCGGCGCGGCCGAGGCGTGGCGTAACCCCGCCCCGCTCAACGACGGCAGCGGCGGCGAGGCCGGCCTGAACATCGGCTTCAACACCGACTTCTACGGCTTCGCCGGCGGCGCCTCGTACAGCGAGTCCAGCTCGTCGAGCAGCGCCACCCTGCAGGACATGAACGGCGACGGCCTGCTCGACCGGGTCTTCGCCGGCAACCCGCTGCGGGTCGGCCTGAACACCGGCAACGGGTTCGAACCCCCGGTGCCGTTCCACGGCAGCCTCGACGGCCTCAACGCCGACCAGAACGCCAAGCTCGGCGGCGGTGTCTACTTCACGTTCTCCGTCTGCTTCATCGCGGTCTGCCTCATCATCAACCCCGGCGCGGACGTCTCCACGGGCGTCAGCCGCGCCGAGCAGATGCTCCGCGACATCGACGGCGACGGTTACACCGACCAGCTCGCGTCCAAGAAGGACAACCAGCTGGCCGTGGTGCAGAACCGGACCGGCCGGACCAACCTGCTGCGCAGCGTCGACCGGCCGCTCGGCGCCCGGATGGAGTTCGACTACACCCGGGACGGCAACACCTACGCCTCCCCGCAGTCCCGCTGGGTGCTGTCCCGGGTGTCGGTCGACGACGGCCGCCCCGGCGACGGCCAGGACGTCCAACTGTCCAGCTACGAGTACGGCGGCGGAGTGTTCAACCGGCTGGAGCGCGAGTTCTACGGCTACGGCACGGTGACCGAACGGGTCCGCGACGCCGGCGCCGGCGGCGCGGTCTACCGCAGCATCACCCGCGAGTACCGCACCGACAGCCACTACACCCGCGGTCTGGTGACCCGCGAGATCACCAGCGACGCCGAGGGCCGGCCGTTCCTGACGACCGAAAACACCTACCAGCCGCGCAACGTCGACGACCCGGCCGGCACCGCCGATCTGGGCAGCACCACGGCCACCATCTTCCCGCAGCTGGTCCGCACCGACCGGAGCTTCCACGAGGGCCAGGACAACCCGGGCAAGACGACCTCCGCGCTGATGGAGTACGACGAGTTCGGCAACCTGGCCCGGCACGTCGACCGCGCCGACGCCGGCGCCGCCGACGACGTCGACACCCGGATCCGCTACACCGGCGACGACCCGGCCTGCCGCAGCGCGTACATCGTCGGCACCGCGAACCGGATCGACGTCTACGGCGGCGGCACGCTGATGCGGCACCGGGAGTCCACTGTCGACTGCGCCACCGGCAACGTCACCCAGGTCCGGGCGATGCTCGCCGGCGGCGAGGCGGCCGTCACCGACATCGAGTACTTCGGTAACGGCAATCTGAGGGCCGTCGTCAACCCGGCGAACAGGACCGGCCAGCGGTACCGGCTGGCCTACGCGTACGACACCGCGGTGGACCAGTACGTCGAGTCGGTGACCGACAGCTTCGGCTACCGGTCGAGCAGCACCTACAACCTGAAGTTCGGCCTGGTGGAGACGAGCACGGACCAGAACAACCAGGTCATCCGCACCACGTACGACTCGGTGGGGCGGCCGGACACCGTGGTCGGCCCGTACGAGGCGGCCGACGGCCGGATCACCATCGACTTCGAGTACCACCCCGAGGCGACCGTCCCGTACGCGGTCACCCGGCACGTCGACCGGCAGGCCGACGGCACCGTCCGGCCGGACACCATGGACACGATCATGTTCGTCGACGGGCTCCAGCGCGTCATCCAGACGAAGAAGGACGCCACCGTGGTGACCGGGCCGGACGCCGCCCCGGCGGACGTGATGATCGTGTCCGGGCGGGTCCTTTACGACTTCGCAGGCCGGGCGGTCAAGGAGTACTTTCCGCTGACCGAACCGAAGGGCGACGCCAACACCGAGTTCACCCCGAGCCTGGACAGCGTCCCGCCCACGGTCCGGACCTTCGACGTGCTCAACCGGGCCACCCGCACCGTGCTACCGGACACCACCACGACCACCGTCGCGTACGGGTTCGGCCCCGATCGCGCCGGCACCACGCAGTTCGAGGTGGTGTCCACCGACGCGAACGGCAAGACCCGGCGGACCTACCAGGACGTGCAGCAGCAGACCACCGCGGTCAAGGAGTTCAACCCGGCCGGCGGCCAGCCGGTCATCTGGACCAGCTACACCTACAACCCGCTCGGTGAGCTGCTGACCGTCACCGACGACAAGGCCAATGTCACCACCTCGACGTACGACAACCTTGGCCGCCGGACCAGCGTCACCAGCCCCGACTCCGGCCGCAGCGACACCGGCTATGACCTCGCCGGCAACGTGATCCGCAAGGTCACCGCGAAGCTGGCCGCCGAGCAGAAGGCGATCGAGTACGACTACGACTTCGAGCGCCTCAAGGCCATCCGCTACCCGATCTTCCCGGCGAACAACGTCACCTACACGTACGGCGGGCCCGGTGCCCCGAACAACGGCGCGGACCGGGTCATCGGCGTCGTCGACGGCGCCGGCACCGTCGCCCGCGAGTACGGGCCGCTCGGTGAGATCACCAAGGAGACCCGCACGTCGGCCGCCCAGGGCAGCCACACCTACACCTTCGTCACCCAGTACCGGTACGACAGCTTCAACCGGATGCTGACCATGACGTACCCCGACGGCGAGGTCCTGTCGTACCACTACGACAGTGGCGGCCTGGTCGACTCCGCCACCGGCGTCAAGGGCGACTTCATGTACCCGTACCTGAAGCGGCTCACCTACGACAAGTTCGAGCAGCGGTCCTTGCTCGAGACCGGCAACGGCACCCGCACCGCTTACACGTACGACCCCACCGACCGGCGGCTGGCGAACCTGAAGGCCAACCTCGCCCAGGGCTACGTCTTCCAGAACCTCAAGTACACCTACGACGACGTCGGCAACGTCACCGCGATCACCAACGACACGGTGGCCCCGAGCAGCCCCGACGTCGGCATGCAGGTCGGCGGGCCGAGCACCCAGACCTTCCGCTACGACGACCTGTACCGGCTCACCCACGCCGAGGGCAGCTACCAGCCGCGCACCCCGCGCACCGACCGGTACCGCACCGACATCAGCTACGACAGCATCCACCGCATCACCCGCAAGGCGCAGGTGCACGAGCTGGTCAGCGGCGGGAACGTCAGCACCGACGGCAAGCTGAGCTACACGTACGACTACGCCTACGCCGGGTCGCAACCGCACGCCCCGACCACCATCGGCATCTACACCAACAGCTACGACGCCAACGGCAACCAGGTCAGCCGTGACCAGCAACCCAAACCCCGCCGGCAGCTGATCTGGGACGAGGAGAACCGCCTCGCCTGTAGCCACGCGAACGTGCAGAGCCAGACCCTGCCGCAGACCCCCGCCTCCTGCGACAACGCCGGCGGCACCGCGAACGAGGCCCGGTACCTCTACGACGACGAGGGCAACCGGGTCGTCAAGGACGGCGCGCAATTCCACCTCTACCCCAACCAGAACTACTCCACCCGGGGCCAGGCCGCCTTCAAGCACGTCTACGTCGGTGACTCCCGGCTGCTCACGAAGTACGTCGAGCCGGAACATCGGATCGAGAACCGCCAGTACTACGCGCACGGCGACCACCTCGGCTCGACCGGCTTCGTCACCGACACCCGCGGCGGCCTCGCCGAACACCTGCAGTACTTCCCCGGCGGCGAGACCTGGGTCAGCGAGCACCCGTCCCAGCCGGTGCCGCAGCAGTACACCGGCAAGGAACTCGACCCGGAGACCAACCTCTACTACTACGGCGCCCGCTACTACGATCCCCGCACCCAGGTCTGGCAGACGCCCGACCCGGCACTCGAGTCGTACCTGGACGGCGCCCCCAACGGCGGCGTGCACAGCCCCGCCAACCTGGCCCTCTACACATACGCCCAGAACAACCCGGTCCGGCTCACCGACCCCGACGGCAGGTGGGTGCACATCGCCGTCGGCGCCGGCGTGGGCGCGCTGATCGGCGCCGGAATCGAGGGCTACCGCCAGTACAAGGCCGGCGAGTTCAGTGCGCTCCGGCTGGCCGGCGCAGCCGGCGGTGGCGCGGTCGCCGGGGGCCTCGGCGCGGCGACTCTCGGCGCCAGCGCCGGCGGGGCCGCGCTCGGCGGCAGCGTGCTGGCCAGGACAGCCGTCACCGTTGGCGGCGGCGCCGCCTCCGGCGCGGCCGGCGGGGCGGCCGGCGGCGCCACCGAGGCACTGATCACCGGCGGCGACGTCGGCCAAGCCGCCAAGGACGGCGCGGTCAGCGGCGCGATCGGCGGCGCCGCCGGAGCGGTGGCCGCGAAGGTGGCCGGCGCCATCGTCACCCACATGCGGCTCCGCGGATACGTCTCGGGTGGCGGGCACCACCCCGTCTCCCAGGCCGCGATGCGCAACGCCGCCAACTACCCGGCCCGTGGTGGTGGGGTGCTGGCCGTACCCAACGAGGTGATGGCCGAACTCGGGGTGGCCCACACCCGGATCACCGCCAACCAGAACCGGCTGTACCGGGCGTGGCGCCGCGCCAACCCCACCGCCGCCCCGACCTGGGATGTCATCTCCCGCATCGAGTCGCAGGCGATGGCGAACGCCGGCATGGATCCCACTCTGGCCCGCTCGATCGTCGACCGGGCCGTCCGGGAACTGCAGGCGCGCGGCGTACCCGCACCCACCCGCATCCCGTATGTTGACCCGTGATGGACGACCGAGCCGAATTGGCCCGCTTCGCCGAGCTGCTCATGCGCCGGGTCCGGGACGAGGCGATCGCCGCGTGCGACAACCTCGCCGCCGGGCGCATGAGCGGCCCGGACGGCACCCGCTGGCGCGAGGCGACCGCCGACCCGGCCGCCCGCGCCGCGGTGCGTGAGCTCATCCCGGATGTGGTGGACCAGGCCCTCTTCGAGCTGTTGAACGCTCTCGACAACGGCGACCTGCCGCTCGGCTGGCAGCGGGACGACGGCTCCTGGGCCGACCTGTACGACCTGGGCCGCAGTGAGATGGCCGGCTGGTTCATGGTCGGCGACGGCTGGCGGGCGCAGCACTCCCACCAGCGCTTCTTCGACCCCGACGACCAGCCGGGCTGATCAGCTTCTACGCGGCGCGCTGGTCGGGAGGCTCTGCTCGGAGGTCTTCGCCGCCGCCCGGCACCATCGACGGCGGCAACGGCCGCGTCATCTGAGCGCCTTGCTGCTGAGATAGCGGCCGGCGAGCGCCGCCATACGTTCGGCGTCGAACGCCGGTCCGTGCCCTGGCAGTACCAGGGACGGTTCCAGCTCGCCCAATCGGCTCATCGACTCCAGATACTGCGGAATGTTCGACCCGTGGAGCTGGTCCAGCAAGGTTCCCTCGTAGAGCACGTCACCGGTCAGCAGCATGCGAGTCTCCTGCACCATCAGCGCGATGCTGCCCGGCGTGTGTCCAGGCAGGTGGAGCACCTCGAGGGTGAGATCGCCAAGATCGATCCGCTCGCCGTCGCTCAGCGACCTGGTCGGCGTGACGGGACGCAGTTCGTAGTCCTTGACGAGCCAGTCGGCTGCGGGGGCCGCTGTCACCATTATCTCGGGCATCGACGCGATCGCCGCGTCGTCCATGCCCAGAATTCTCATGAGCTCGGTGCCCACGAGAGAGCCCTGACCAGGACGCCAGGGCTGCTCGGCCGGATGAGCCCAGACCTGACTGAACTCGTGGGCGGAACCCATGTGGTCGAGGTGGCCGTGGCTGAGCACCGCTACAGGTTCGGCCAGCCCGAGATGCTCCACGACGAACGCGCGCATCGACGCGACACCCAGACCGCAGTCGAAGAGCAGGTTGCGACGGGCACCCCTGATCAGCCACGAGTTCGCACACAGGAACGGATGCACGTGGGGCTCTTCGATCAGCGTCACGACCTCATCGATGTCGGTGGCGCGGAACCAGTCCTCCACCACCGGGAGTCGCCCCGTTGTCATGCCGGCCCGCTGCCAGCCGTGGGCTCGGTGAGCCATCCGGAGTCGCCCCGTGGGGCCGAGGCAAGCAGCTTCGCGGTGTACGGGTCTTCGGGTGCGTCGATGACTCGATCGGTGGGCCCCGACTCGACCACGCGGCCACGATGCATCACGTACACCCGCTCGGTCACCTGCCGAACCACGGCGAGGTCGTGGGTGATGAAGACGTAGCCGATGCCCCGCTCGCCGCGGAGTCGACCGAGTAGGTTGAGGACCTGCGCCTGTACGGAGACGTCGAGCGCGGACACCGACTCGTCGCAGATGAGGAGCCGCGGTCGAGTGGCCAGTGCCCTGGCAATGGCGACCCGCTGCCTCATACCGCCGGAAAGCCCACCGGGGCGGCGCTGCGCGACGTTCGGATCCAGACCGACCTCATCCAGCAGGCGGGCCACTTCGTTATCGGCGTCAACGGTTTCGGGTCGGTGCGTGAGCACGGCTTCCCGCAGAGTCCAGCCGACGGTTCGCATCGGGTTGAGGCTCGAGTACGGGTCCTGGAACACGATCTGGACGATGCTCCGGATGTGTTGACGGTCTGCCCGCTTGACCCGCTGCCAACTCGTGACCTCGATCCCGTCGATCACGATGGAGCCCCCGGTCGGCTCTTCGAGCCCGACGAGCATCCGCGCGAGGCTCGTCTTGCCCGACCCGGACTCGCCGACGATGCCGATGCTCTCGTTGGCCCTGACCTCGATGGAGACGTCGTCACAGGCTCTGACGCCGGTGCCGTACACCTTCGAGAGAGCGCGGGTCGCGACGAACGGCTTTCCGCCGGCTGGTTCGACAGGTGGGTGAGGTTGCTCGATCTCGCGACGCTGATCCTCCATCTCGGGCCGGATGGCAAGGATTCGCAGGCACGCGGACTTGCGGCCCGGCGCTACCTCGATCAATGCCGGCGCTGCCTGCCCGCACGCCGGCTCGACCCAGGTACAGCGGGGTCCGAACACGCAGCCACGGGGGGTCGTGTCCGGGCTCGGAACCGATCCGGCGATCGTCACGAGCTTGTGGAGGCGCCGATCGATGGGCGGCTCCGAGAGCAGCAGCGCTTGGCTGTAGGGGTGAAGTGGTGCTGTGTCGAGCTCGTCCGCCGGCCCCTGCTCGAGCACGGTTCCCGCGTACAGCACGTACGCGCGGTCACACATCGAGAACGCCACCCGCAGGTCATGGGTGATCAGGATGAGTCCCATCCCGCGGGCTGCCTGGATCCGCTTGATGAGCGCGAGGATGTCTCGCTGAGTCGTGACATCAAGGGCAGTGGATGGCTCGTCCGCGATGAGTATCCGAGGGTCTCGCGCCAACGCTGCGGCGATGCCCACGCGCTGCCTCATACCGCCCGAGAGCTGGAACGGATAGCGATCGGCGACGGTCGGATCGGTGATGCCCACCTCTGCCAACCGGCGCACGGCCTCCTCGCGGTCCTGACGCCGGGTCCGGTGCCGCCCGGGTTGCAGCGACTCCGCGACGATGTCGCCACAACGCATGATCGGGTTCAGCATCGTGAACGGGTCCTGCATGATCAAGCCGATCTCGCTGCCTCGAACCGATCGACGCCACTCGCGTTCCGAAAGTCCGAGAAGCTCGCTGCCACCGAGTTCAACGCTGCCGGTCGCGCGCAGCCCACGGGGAAGCAGGCCCGCGATGGCCCGAGCGGTGACTGACTTTCCACTGCCGGATTCACCCACGATGCCGACGGCCTCACCGGACCCGACGGCGAGGTCGACCGACGAAACGATCGCTTGCACGTTCTCGCCGGAACGCCTTTCCACCGTGAGGTTCCTCACCGCGAGCAGCGGTGCATGCGACGACGTCGCCCCGATCGAAGTGTTCACGCCACCCACGCCTTTCGCCGCAGTCAACGCGACATGCCTCGGTTCGACATGCGCTCGTAGATCCAGTCGCCCACCAGGTTCATCGACGTCGCGGTCAGGGCCAGCATGAGACCCGGTGCGAGCGCGGCCAGAGGTTGACTGAAGAGCAGGCTCTCGTTCTCTGCCAGCATCAAGCCCCAGTCGGGCGTGCCAGGCGCAACCCCCAGCCCCAGGAAGGAGAGCGCGGCAAGGACGCCGACAGAACTCGCGAAGATGAGAAAGGCATTGGCGAGAGCGGTGGCGGACAGGTTCGGCCAGATGTGGTGCACCATGATGCGTCGGTCCGAGACGCCCAGGACCTTGGCGGCCTCCACATATGGCCGCGGCACCTGCTCCAACGTCGCTCCGCGGATCACGCGCGTGTCGAAGGGCGCCGTGAGCGCGACCATCAGGCCAACTGCCAGCCAGTAGTTCGCTCCCACCGCGGCCGCCACGACGATCAGGACCAACAACGTCGGGACGGACCACATGAAGTCCACCCAGCGCATGATCACCGCATCCACGCGGCCGCCGCGATAACCGGAGACCAGGCCGAGGATGTTGCCGATGATCATGGAACCGAGGGCGATGAGCAGGGGCCCGATGAATGCCGAGCGCGCGCCGACGATCAACCGCGAGAATGTGTCGCGTCCGAGCACGTCCGTGCCCAACAGGTGCGCGGTCGATGGCCCGGCGTTGATGTCGGCGAGGTCCTGCGCAGTTGGGTCCTGGGGCGCAAGAAGAGGTCCGAACAGCACGAGCAGGACGACGATGCCGATGACCACGAACGAGACCGTGACGAGGGTGAGCCTCGGTCGGCGACGCTTGCGCGTAGGCCCGGCGCCGAGTTCCGTGTGCTGCAGGTTCATGCTCAGGCTCCCACCCGAATTCTCGGATCCACCAGCATGTAGACCAGATCAGTCACCAAGGCCGTCAACATGATGAGTGTCGCGGTCAGTAACGTGACTCCTTGGATGACAGGTAGGTCCTTGGCCGTCGCCGACTGCACCAGTAGCTGTCCGAGCCCCTGGACGGAGAAGACCACCTCGATGAGGACGGCACCGATGATCAACCCCGAGAAGATCAGCCCGCTGATGGTGATGACCGGGATCAGGGCGTTCTTCAACGCGTAGGAGAACAGCACGCGGCGATACGCCAGGCCACGGGCTTTCGCGAACACGATGTAGTCCTGGTCGAGGACTCCGATCAGCGCTGACCTCGTGTGCTTGACGACGAAGGCACAACCGCCCAGGGCAAGCGCCAGGGCCGGGAGGGTCAGGTGCCACAGACCGTCGAGGAAGCCTTCGCCCTTGCCGAACGCGGGGAACCAGCCCAAACGGACGGAGAAGAGGTACAAGAGGAATACGGCCAGCACGAAGGTCGGCGTCGACAGCGCGACCACGACTCCTGCGACCGTACTGCGGTCAACCGCTGATCCTTGCTTCAGCGCGGCGAGGATCCCGAGACTGACTCCGAGGACCAGGGTAAGCAGGAATGCGTACAGACCCAGGAGGAGCGTGGTCGGAGCACGAAAACCGATCTCGTCGGTCACGGGCAGGGAGGTCTGGATGGAGGTCCCAAGGTCCAGCCGCACGGCGTTGCCGAGCCAGTGCCAGTACTGCTGGAGAAACGGCTCGTCCAGGTGGTAGCGCTCAGTGAGGGCAGCGACGGCCTCGGGCGTGCGCGGATGGGGACCAAGCAGAGCGTCGATCGGGCTGCCGGGCGCCAGGTAGATGAGCGAGAAGACGGCGAACGAGATCAGAAGGAGCAGCAGCAACAGAATGGCCAACCGGCGAACGATGAACGCCACCAGTCCCCATCGGTCGTTCCGCCGGCACCGACGCCCCGGCGGAACGACCTCGACCTCGTTGGTGCTGCGAATGGCCTGAGTCACGAGGCCTTCTCGATCTCCAGCGCCCAGGGGCCACGGAAACGCCAGAACCCGTCGAAGTGGGGCCAGGCAAACTCCGGGGACAGAGCGGCGGTCGCATCGATCAGGAACAACGGAACGAACGGCACGTCCGCGGCGAAGTCCTGCAGCAGGTCGCCATAGATCGCGAGCCGCTTCGAAGGGTCGCTTTCACGCATTCCATCGGCGATGAGCGCGTCGGTCTGCGGCGTGCTCCAGTTGGTGGCGTTCCAGTTGCCCTGGGTGGCATTGGCGCTGCCGATGCTGTAGCCGAACGCTTCACCCGGATCGGCGGACACGGCACCCCACACGCTGAAACCAGCTCGAATCGCCTTGCGATCCGCGCCGGTGACCTCGGCGGAGTTGGCTTCCGAGGTCTGCACGTCGAGCTTCACGCGGATCCCGATCTCCTTGAGCTGTGCGGCGATCGCCTGGCTCGTCGTCGCGAAGGTCTGACCCGAGTCCGAGACCGACAGAGTCGCATCTGCTCCGTCCGGATACTTCGACTGCGCCATCTCTGCCTTTGCCTTGTCGAGATCGAACGGGTAGTCCGTCACCTTCGCGAGCGTGGCGTCGACGTCGTTCTTGCTCCCGAGCTGTGCGAGCAGCCCTGGCGAGATCAGCGTGTCCAGCGGCTCGGCGTACCCGCCGTACGCCTTGATCAAGGACTCCTTGTCCAAGGCGTAGGCCACCGCGCGCCGCACGTGGACATCGTCCCAGGGCGCCTGGAGGACGTTCATGCTGAAGTTGCCCTGGTCGCCGGGCCCGGGAGCTGTCAGGATCTTGGTTCCGGCGGTAGATGCGAACGAGCGGTTGTCGAATGGGAAGGCCATGTCGATCTCGTGTGCGCGGAACGCGATCGCCTGGCTCGTCTCATTCGAGAAGAACTTGACAGCGATCCGGTCGATGTTGACAGGCCCGCCCCAATAGGCCGTGTTCTTCGAGAGTTCGGCGCCCACCGTCGGATTGAACGAGTCGACCTTCCACGGTCCGGTCCCGACGACTGCCGTTCCGGGCTTACCGAACGTTGCCTTGTGCGCCTCGAAATGGCTCTGCCCGAAGATGCCCATGGACGCTCGAGTGGGCGCCGACGCCCATGCGGCGTTCGGCTCACTGAACTTGATCGTCAGCGTGTAGGGCTCTGTTGCCGTGATGCTCTTCAGAGTCGAGGGAAAGTTATAGGCGTTGGTCGAACCGGGCTGGCGGTAGTAGTTGAGCGAGAACGCCGCGTCGCTCGCCTTCAGCTCGTTGCCGTCAGTGAACTTCACGCCCTTGCGGAGCTGGTAGACGTACGTTGTGGCATCGGGCTGGCTCCACGACTCCGCGAGCCACGGCTTGATCTTGCCGTCGGTGCCGAGTACCAGCAGTGGTTCAAGCGCCAGGCTGCCCACGCCGGATCCGTATCCCGCATTGTTCTTGGTGTAGTCGAGGGTCGATACCTGGGTCGATCCGATGGTGAGCTTGGCGATGGGTCGAGACTTCGACCTTCCATCACTCGGCGCGCGGTCGTTGCTCGAACAGCCTGTTGCGAGGACAGCGAGGGCCACGGCT
The DNA here is from genome assembly GCF_039871625.1 of Micromonospora sp. B11E3. Classification (NCBI taxonomy): domain Bacteria; kingdom Bacillati; phylum Actinomycetota; class Actinomycetes; order Micromonosporales; family Micromonosporaceae; genus Micromonospora; species Micromonospora sp. B11E3. Next base: position 21,159 of record NZ_JBDPMC010000067.1, read on the forward strand.
ACGACAGCGGCGATGCCAGATCGCTTTATCATGTGCTTCTGTCTCCTTCTTGGGAGTGGGTACCGCACCGCGTGATGGACATCGGTCAGCCCGCCTGGTGGTGGACGCGGGGCACCGCGCGGCGGTGGAGACGCAACCAGCCGACGGTGTCGTCGCTGCGTCGCAGCAAGCTCGCCTCCTGCTCGGAAGGGGTTCCGGGCGACATGAGCAGCGTGTCGCCGGTGGCTCGCTCGACCGGAACGATCCAGGGCTCTACGGAAGTCGGTGGGTCCATGTCCTCGAGCCAGTCCCCCAGCACGCTTCCGCTCAGGGTCCTGCCACTGTCGTCCTCGCGGATCTCATAGCGGTCGAGCATGGTCTCGTATGCGCCGGTGCAATCCTCGAGCGAGCTCTCCGGCAACCGTGTGGCGTGAGCATCCTCGATGCCGAAGTAGGCCTGCTTGACCCACGCGAGCAGCTCGTGCGCAGCTAGCCAGCCGCCGCTGCCGTTGGTGAGTACGGCGATCGCGAAGGAGCGCTCCGGCAGCATCGCGAGCAGGGCCGGCTGGCCGTTCGCGCCCCCGCCGTGCTCGACCACCCGGTCCTCACCGTCCCCGGCGAGCCACCACCCCAGCCCGACGCTCGGAGTGTCCGCCGCTGGGCCGTTGGGCAGCTGGGCCGCGAGGCGAAGGCTGTCGCCGAGGAGGGTGCCACCTTCGAGCTGAAAACGCGCGTAGGACAACAAGTGGTTGACGCTGGCGACGATCCCGCCGACCGGATTCGAGCTGCGTGGCATCGCCCAGGGACGCGCGATCATCGTGCGCCCGTCGCGCCGGGTATGACCTACGGCGAAGTTGCGGTGCAGGAGTTCATGGGCGAAGAAGCATGCGCCCTCCAGCTCAAGCGGTTCCAGGATCGACCGACGGATCACCTGCTCGAAGGGTGCTCCTTCCACGACCTCGAGCACGCGACCCAGCGGATAGAACGCGGCATTGTTGTAGGACCACATCTGCCCGATCGGCGTCGTCTGGGGCAGCTCGGACATGCGGCCGACCATCGCGGCCAACGCATCGTCGCCCCAGCCTGTGTTGGCGAAGAACTCCCCTTCCCACCCGCACGAGTGGGTCATGCAGTCACGCAGAGTGACCGTTGCTGATATGTCGGCGTCTCGGACGGCGAAGTCGGGAATGAACCGGCGGATGGGATCGTCCAGATCGATGTGGCCCTGCTCGAGCTGCTGAAGCAGGGCCGTGACGGTGAAGGTCTTGGTGATCGAGCCGATCTGGAACAGCGTGTCGCCGGTGACGGGAAGGGGATGCTCGATGTTGGTGACCCCGAGTCCAGCGCTCGCGGCAGCACTGTCGTGAAGGACACCGATCGCCATGCCCGGGACGTCGCCGCGCGACATGGCACGCCGTGCCTGCTCGATCAGCTCGGGATTCAGCTCACCGCCGGCGTGTACGGGACGGTCGCTCATGGGAACGCCAACTCGAACACGCGCATCCAGTTCGCTCCCAGGATGCCGTTGATCTCCTGGTCGGCGTACCCTCGCGCGCTCATGCGCTGGGCGAGCGCATCGATCGACCGTGGATTCTCGATGCCTTGCGGGTAGTTCCACGGCGGCGGTGGGTAGTCGTCGGTGGTCCAGTCCCCGCTGTCGACCATCTCCTCGTACTCGGCCGAGGTGATCGTGCAGTAGTCCAACCCCAAGCCGACATGACCAGGGCCGACGAGGCTGTCGATGTGGACCATGTGGTCGATGAACTGATCGAGCGTGGGTGCGGCATCGCTCGATACGAAAGCGGGGAACCCGTTCATTCCGACGATTCCCCCTGATGCCGCGATGCCCTTGATGATCGAGTCAGGCAGGTTGCGCGGATGGGCGTGCACGGCATGCGCGTTCGAGTGCGAAGCGACACAGGGCCCCGATGACAGCTCCAGCGCCTCGGCGCAGGAACGCCAGCCGGTGTGGGCGAAATCGGCCAGGATGCCCAATCGGTTCATCTCGGCGATCATGCGCCGTCCGACTGCGCTCAAGCCTTCGTCGACCGGGTCGAGCGCCCCGCCAGCGACCGGGCTGGTCCGGTTGTACGCCAGGCCGAACATCCGCACCCCGAGTCGCCAGAACACCTCCACCAGATCGGGATTCCCGCCCAGTAGGTGCGTGGTCTGGAAGTGCAGGAGGACCGCAAGCTGGCTCTGCGCGGCTGCGTGACGCATCTCCGCCGCGGTCAGCACCAGCTGAAGGCGGTCAGTCTCGCGGAGGCGTCGGTGGACCTCGCCTAGCGCCGCGACCGCAGAGGCGGGCGCGCTTCCACCGCCGACGCTCAGCACGCAGGCAGTGAAGCCACCCTCGATCCAGTCCTGGTAGCCGGACCACCACGAGTCCGGCGTACAGGTTCCGTCGACGATCACAGCGACTCCCTCTTACTGTGTCCTCCGCCACGCTATTGCTTCGAGAGGTAAGGTGTAATACCTTACTGGCACCGTGTCAAGGGTTCTGCGAACACCGGCCACAGAGGCATCGCGAGGATCCGCCAGCGCAACACCGAGGACGACAAGGAATCCCGTGCAACCGGTAGTGATCGGCAGCGAGCGCAGTGAGGTCGGACTTCCCCGCGCGATGGAGATCCTCGCCGCGGGCGGATCGGCGCTCGATGCTGTTGAGGCGGGCCTGATCCTGTGCGAGGACAATCTCGCGGACCACTACGTCGGCACCGGCGGCCTGCCCAATGCCATGGGCATCGTAGAGCTGGATGCCTCGATCATGGTCGGCTCCACGCGTCAGTTCGGTGCCGTCGGTGCCGTGCGTTCCTACCCCAACCCCATCTCGATCGCCCGACGCGTCTTGGAGCGACTACCGCAGCACTGCCTCCTGGTCGGCGAAGGCGCCGAGCGGTTCGCTGACGAGAACGGCTTCCAGAAGGCCGAGCTGCTCACCGAGGAAGCAAGAGCCCTCTTCGTCTCCGGACTGAGGCCCTCGACCGACTCGGTCGAGGGCGACGCCACCCCGGCGCAGAAGGGCGACGCTCGGTATCGAGAGACGGCTCTCCGCCTCGTGCACAGGCTCAACCCGCCCGATGGCCCCTGGGGAACCATCGACATCCTGGCATTGGACCGCGCCGGTGAACTGGTTGTCGGCGTCTCGACCAGCGGGTACCCGTGGAAGTACCCGGGACGCGTCGGGGATTCGGCGCTCCCCGGCGCCGGCAACTACGCCGACATCCGGTACGGCGGAGCGGCCTGCACCGGTCGTGGCGAGCTGAGCATGCGTGCCGTGGGCGCTCGCACTGTGGTGAGCGCGCTGGCGCGTGGCCTGGACCCCGACGAAGCCTGTCGCCACATGCTCGAGGATGCCGCAACGCTGCCCGATGACTTCCGAGCGGAGCTGCGCTGCCTGGCGCTTACGCCGGACGGTCGCCACGGAGCCGCGGCGGGCAAGCCTGGCGGGTACTACGTCGTCATGACCGAGTCCTCCACCGGACCCGAGCTCCATCCCAGGGCGATGCTGTGAAGGTGTTCGTTTCCTCCGACATGGAGGGGGTGGCAGGGGTGGTCGACTGGGAACAGGTCAGTGCCGGCGGCCCCCGGTACGAGTACTTCACGCAGTTGCTGACCGGTGAGATCAACGCCGCGATCGAAGGCGCGATCGCGGCGGGTGCCACGGAGTTTGTCGTCAACGACGCCCACTCCAAGATGAGCAACATCAAACCGGACTCGCTCGCTGGCAACGCTCGGTACCTCTCCGGTCGCTACAAGCCTATGTACATGATGGAAGGACTCGACGACTCCTTCGACGCGGTGTTCCTGATCGCCTACCACGGCTCCATGAGCGCGACCGGGTCAGCCCTGTCACACACCTACTTCCGGCCGGCGATCGCGGAGGTCCGCATCAACGGAGTCATCGCGGGCGAGTCGGGAGTCAACGCGCTGGTCGCTGCGGCGCACGGCGTACCGATTCTTCTCGTGACGGGGGACGAGGCCACCGCCGTGGAGACCGCTTCCTTCGCGCCGCGGGTGCGGGCGGCGGTCGTGAAACGGTCGGTGAGTCGCTTCGCGGCCGAGTCCCTGCACCCCCAGTCGGCTCGAGACCTCATCCGCGAGACCGCACATCAGGCCGTGTCCGATGCTGAGGCGGCAACACCACCGCAGTTCGCGGCTCCCTTGACAATGGACATCGCCTTCCACACGTCCGACTACTGCGAGCTCGCGGCCCGCGTGGCGGGGGTCGAACGCACGAGTTCGCACACGGCCGTCCTCCGCGCCGACGATCCCCTCACGCTCTACCGCTGCTTCGTCACGGTAGTGCTGCTCTGTCGCGGGTTGGTCGAATGACGCCGGCCCGCTCCGAAAGGATCGTGATGACGCGACTCACCGGACGCACTGCGATGGTCACCGGGGCCGGCAACGGGATCGGCAGGGCGATCGCGACCACGCTGGGCCGAGCTGGAGCGAACGTGGTCGTGGTCGACGTTCTCGGCGACGACGCGGAGCGCACCGCACGTGAGATCACGGCCGACGGCGGCGCCGCCATTTTCGATCAGGTGAACATCGCCGAACCCAAACAGGTGGAGGGACTCGTCGAACGCGCAGTGGGCAGCTTCGGCGGCATGGACATCATCGTCAACAATGCGGGCGTCGGCGGCACCAAGGCGCGATTGCACGAGGTTGAGCCTGAAGACTTCGCGCGCGTGCTCACGGTCAACATCGGTGGCACTTTCAACTGCACGAAGTACGCCTTGCCTCATCTGATGTCCTCCAAGCACGGCGGCGCCGTTGTCAACATCGCATCGACGTACGGCCTGATCGGGGCTCCGCTGGCTGCGGCCTACTGCTCCTCGAAGGCCGCGATCATCAACCTGACTCGTCAACTGGCTGTCGATTACGGCCCTGAGGGCGTGCGCGTCAACGCGATCTGTCCCGGATACATCGACACCGGGCTGGGCCGGCGCGGACCCACCTTGACCACGGAGCAGTTCACGGTCGCAACTGAGATCCGGGAACGGGCGGCCGCGCGACAACCGCTCGGGCGGCAGGGCACCGTGCAGGAGGTGGCCGACGTCGCATTGTTCCTCGTATCGGACTCGTCCACGTTCATGACCGGATCGATCCTCGCCGTAGATGGCGGCTGCCTGACAACGTTCAACTACGGCGATGCGAGCAACTGAACAGTGGGAGCCACGACATCGCATAGGTTGAGCCGGCGGCAACGTGCACTCGGCCACAGACCATCGATTCAGAGAGGCCTGGCATGACCACACCTTCGATCCCGGGGCTGTCCGAGGTCGCCCGCATTCCACTTCGGGACCAGTGCGGCCAGGCGCTCCGAGCGTTGATCATCTCCGGCGGGCTGCGCGCGGGCGAGCTTCACTCGATCGGGTCCGTCGCAAACCAGCTCGCCGTCTCGATTACGCCGGTTCGCGAAGCGCTGCTGGACCTCGCGCGAGACGAGCTCGTCGAGATGGTGCGCAACCGGGGATTCCGTGTCGTGACGCTCACCGACGCCGACCTCGACGAGCTGATGGATTTACGCATGATGCTGGAGGTGCCCGGAGTCGCGCGGGTCGCGGCGATGGGCCTGACACCGGACCTGACGGCGCTACGGGAGATAGCCGCGGAGACCACCGAGTTCGCGGTCCAGGGAGACATGGTCAACTTCGTCGCGCGGGACCGTGACCTTCACTTGGGGATCCTGGAGCTCACCGGCAACGCACGACTCGTCAAGACCGTGGGTCTGCTGCGCGACCAGGTGCGCCTCTACGGTCTTCAACAGGTCGCCGGTTCACCCGCGTTCCTGCACTCCGCTCAGGAGCACGCAGAGCTCCTGGATCTCATCGAGGCGGGCAAACCCGATGCAGCCTCGGATCTGATGAGAAGGCACTTGATGCACACGCGTGGCCTCTGGGCGGGCCGGGACGAGAGCCCGCAGTGAAAGAAGGTAGTGCTATCAGGCACGTTCAGATGATCGATCAGCCGGCCACCCTTCCGTTCCTCACGTCGCCCTCCGTACGAGCGCAGGTCTCGCTCAGTGCAGCCTGCGTGGCCGTACGCGAGGCGGTGATGGCCAGCGCGGACGGCGTCGTCGAACAGCCCCTCCGTCTATCCCTGGGAGACGGACGACTCCTCGTGATGGCCGCCCGGAGCTCCGTCGACGGACACGCGGTAGTGAAGGTGCTGCGGGTCAGCGCGCACGCCGACACCGAATCGGCCCGGCTGACGACTGTAGACGGCCTCATCCTCTGGCTCGACGGCTCGGGCAAAGCGATCTGGAGTGCTGACGCAGCCGGGCTCACCCTCCTCCGCACCGCTGCCATGGTCAGTCTCGCGACAGACGTGCTCGCGCCCCCCGGCGCGACCAGACTCGCGATCCTGGGCGCCGGCCACCTGGCCGGCGAGCAGGTGGCGGCGGTCCGCCTGGTGCGCCCGATCAGCGAGGTGCGTATCTGGAATCGCACAGTCGAGCGCGCTGAGCGCTTGGTCGCTGATCTCAGCGCGAACACTCCTGGCGTCACCTTCGAGGTGATCCGCGACGCCGACGAGGCCGTGTCAACGGCGCAGGTCGTCTGCTGTGCAACGGCGTCCACGAGGCCGCTGTTCGACGCCGCGTCCTTGGCGAGCGAGGTCCACGTCAACGCTGTCGGGTCCTACCGTGCCGACATGGCCGAGCTTTCCGGTGATCTGCTCGCACGAGCGACTGACATCGTCGTCGACGACGTACAGGGTTGCCTTGCCGAGGCCGGCGAGATAATCGCCGCGATCCGCGTCGGCGCCCTCCACGCCGACCAGCTGCGCTCGCTGGCGGCCGCGCTCGCCCAGCCGCAGCAGCGTTGCGGACAGACGGTGTTCAAGTCGGTGGGCATGGCGGTGTCCGATCTCGCCGTCGCACGGTTGCTCGCCCCGGGCCTCGGCGATGACCACTAGGCGGGCCATCGTCGTAGGAGGCGGGATCGTCGGCCTCTGCACGGCCTGGTTCCTCCAGCAGGACGGCTTCGAGGTGACCGTGCTGGAGAGGGAGTCAGTGGGCGCTGGGAGCTCCTGGGCGAATGCCGGCTGGGTGATGCCGGCGCGCGCCGTCCCCCTGACCGAGCCGGGCACGGTTCGCGAGGGGCTGCACGGGCTGTTCCGAAGCAGCCATCCTTTCTCGGTCAGCTCCTGGTCGGACCCCAGCATGTGGTGGTTCCTGACACGCTTCGCAGCCAACTGCACCCGTCGCCGCTGGGAGGCTGCGCGGCACGCCATGAGCGGGCTGAACGGCCGATGCCTTGAGGCGTTCGACCAGCTGGCGGCGCACGGTGTCACGGGCTCCGTCATTCACAGCCCCATCCTGGTCGGGTACCGCGACCGAGGTGCTGCGAGACACTTTCCTGTCGGTCCTGACCTGATCGAGCTCTCCGTCGAGGCGGCTCAGCACAAGGCCCCGCAGCTCGGCTCGGCGATCCAGTCAGTCGTGGAGCTCATCGACACGCGGCACGTGGATCCAGCGGCCTTCCTCGCCGACCTGTCGCACGCCGTGAAGGAGCGCGGCGGCTGCATCAAGGCCCGCAATGTGGTCGAAATTCGACCCGGTGTCCGCGTCGTGACGCACGTCGACACCATCAAGACCGATGTCGCGGTGATCGCCACGGGTTCCCGGCTCAGCACCCTCACCAGACCTCTGGGGGTGCGGACACCCGTCCGGGCGGGGCGCGGCTACTCCTTCACGGTCGCGACCGACGTACCCGCTCCGCATCCCATCTACCTCCCCGAGCAACGGCTCGCCTGTACCCCGGTTGCGGGGGGTCTGCGGATCGCGGGGATCATGGAGTTCGCGCCCGAGTCCGCACCCGCACGAGAAGGCCGCCTCGATGCGATGGCACGCGCGGCCGCGGGCGTTCTTCGCGGAGTGGACTGGAGCACGCGAGCGCACGAATGGGTCGGGTCGCGGCCCATCACCTCCGATGGGATTCCCGTGGTCGGCAGCACCAGAATCGACGGTGTCTACGTCGCCGGTGGTCATGGCATGTGGGGAGTGACCCAGGGACCCGCAACGGGCATGCTCCTCGCTCGCCAGATCGCTACCGGTGAGCCGGCATCCGAACTGCTCGCGCTCGACCCGCTTCGCTGACTGAGCGCGTCGGCCCGTAATGGGATCCGAACCTGCCTCGGTGTTCGCGCAGTAGACGGCGGATGACCAGTTCCCGGATTGGCAGGTGATCGAGTCAAGCGGTCTGCCCGGGGCTCGCGCCAGCCCGCCGGAGGACGTCGCGTACCGCTGCCGCGATCGTGGCGGGCGTGCCGACGACGCCGGCCTCGCCGGCCCCCTTGACGCCCCGGGGCATTGCGCGCCGTCCGGATTCGATGATGCGCACCGTGACATCGGGTGCGTCCCGGGCGGTGGGGATCCGATACTGCAGGAGGGACTCCGCCGTCGGGCTGCCCGCCCCGTCGTGCGCAGCGCCTCGGTCAGCGCGATGCCGAGGCCGTGCACGGTGCCGCCGGTCAGCTGGCCGACCACTCCCGGGCGGTCGATCGCCGCGCCGCAGCCGTACGCCACGATGGTGGACCGTGAGGAAGGCAAGCATATGCAGCGGGCGCGGGCGGCGGGGTTGTTCGTTACCGGTTGATCCGTCCGGATGGACGGCGCGCTGCGGATTTCCGCCCGCTGACCGGGCCACCGGCAGGCCGAATGCCTGCGCGGTCACCGGAACGCGTTGTGCCCGGTCAGAGCCTTTCCGATCGTCAGCTGGTGGATTTCCGTGGTGCCCTCGTAGGTCAGTACGGACTCCAGGTTGTTCGCGTGCCGCATGATCGGGAACTCGTGCGTGATTCCCGCCGCGCCGAGGATCGTGCGGCACTCGCGGGCGATGGCGATGGCCTCGCGGACGTTGTTGAGCTTGCCGAGGCTGACCTGCTCGGCCCGGATGCCTCCGGAGTCCTTGAGCCGGCCGAGGTGCAGCGCGAGCAGCATGCCCTTGCCCAGCTCGAGGGTCATGTCGGCGAGCTTGAGCTGCGTCGCCTGGAAGGCGGCCAGGGGACGGCCGAAGATCTCCCGGTCGCCGGCGTAGGCGAGGGCCGTCTCGAGGCAGTCCCGTGCGGCGCCGAGCGCGCCGAAGACGATGCCGTACCTGGCCTCGTTGAGGCATGACAAAGGCCCGGACAGGCCCTGGGCGCCGGGCAGCATCGCGGAGGCGGGCAGGCGCACCTCGTCCAGCACGAGCTCGCTGGTCACCGACGCGCGCAGCGACATCTTCCGCCTGATCTCCGGAGCCGAGAATCCGGGCGTGCTGGTCGGTATCACGAACCCGCGGATGCCGTCCGGCGTCTTCGCCCACACGACGGCCACGTCTGCGATGCTGCCGTTGGTGATCCACATTTTGTTTCCGTTCAGCACCCAGTCCGCGCCTTCCTGCGGTCCGGCCCGGCGGGCTGTGGTGCGCATGCCGTCCGGGTTGGAGCCGAAGTCGGGTTCCGTGAGGCCGAAGCAGCCGATGGCCTCGCCGGCCGCCATGCGGGGCAGCCAGGCGTCCTTCTGCTCCGGTGAGCCGAACCGGTGGATGGCGAACATCGCGAGCGAGCCCTGCACTGACACGAGCGAGCGCAGGCCGGAGTCGCCGGCCTCGAGCTCAAGGCAGGCGAGCCCGTACGCGGTGGCGCTGGTGCCGGCGCAGCCATAGCCCTCGATGTGCATGCCGAGCACGCCTAGGGTGCCGAGCTCCTTGGCGAGCTCGCGGGCCGGCAGGGTGCCGGCCTCGTACCAGTCGGCGATCCCCGGGCGGATGCGATCGGCGACGAACTGCCGTACGACATCCCGGATGGCCGCGTCGTCGGGGTGGAGCAGCGTCTCGGCGTCGAACAGCGCGAGGGGGGTCGTCATGTCGTGTTCCTTTCGACCAGAGGCGTGCCCGGGGACTCGGCGCACAGGCCGCGGGCCGCCGCGAGGATCTGCGGTTCCGACAGCAGGACCGCAGTGGCCGCTGGTCCGAGGGGGATGAAGGAGTCGTCGCTGTTGACCCGGGCGACGCGGCCCCGGTACCCGTTGTCGTTGAGCACGGCGACCACGGCCTCGGACACACCACCGGCGCGGCGCGTTTCGTCGACGACCAGCACCCGGGTGAACCGCCGTGCTTCCGCCACGATGTCCGCGGCCGGCAGCGGTGCCAGCCAACGCAGGTCAAGGACGGTGCAGTGGATCGACTGCTCCGCGAGGCGCCCCGCGACCCGCAGGCTCATCGGCAGGCCGTTGCCGAAGGTGACGATCAGCAGGTCGCGGCCCGAGCCGTGAAGACTGACCCGGCCGAACGCGTCACCGCCCGGCGAGACCGACGCCGCCGAGCGCGGCACCGTCCACAGGCTGTCGCCGGGCCGATGCAGGTCGCGGGTGGAATAGAGGGCGATCGGTTCGAGAAAGACGCACACCCGGCCCTCATCGCGAGCCAGGGCGACGCAGGTGCGCAGCAGCTCCCCGGCCTCGGCCGGATGGCTTGCCACGGCGATGACGACGCCCGGGATGTCGCGCAGGACCGCGACGGAGTTGTCGTTGTGGAAGTGGCCGCCGAACCCGCGCTGGTAGGCGAGCCCGGCGATCCGCACGACCAGACCGTTGCGGAACTGGCCGTTGGAGAAGAAGGCCAGGCTGGCCGCCTCGCCGCGCAACTGGTCCTCTGCGTTGTGCAGGTACGCCAGGTACTGGATCTCCGGTATCGGCAGCAGGCCCGACAGCGCGGCGCCGAGCGCGGCGCCGAAAATGCTCTGCTCGTCCAGGATGGTGTCGAAGACCCGACCGCTGCCGAAGCGTTTCCGTAAGCCCCGGGTAATCCCGTAGACGCCGCCCTTCGCGGCGACGTCCTCACCGAAGACCACCGCCTCGGGCCGCTCGGCGAGCACGCCGGCGAGCGCGGCGTTGATGGCCTGGGCCAGTGTCGCGGTCGGCTCGCCGGCGGGCGCCGGCGCGCCGAGCGGCCGGCGGGGCGGCGGGGTGGCGGCGACGGGCGGGAACGCGATCGGGGCCATGACCTGCGCTGCGTCGTCGAGCCGTTTCCCACCGAGCAGCGCTCTGGCTTGGGACATCACTTCGGCGCGGGTGGCCTCGTACCGGTCCAGGATGCCGGTCGGCGTCGCGAGCCGGCGCTGGACGAGACGGCGGGCCGTGGCCAGCAGCGGGTCACGGGCGTAGTCGCGGACGATCTCGGTTCGCGACCGGTAGGCAAGCTCCGCGTCGGAGCCGGCGTGTCCCATGTACCGTACCGTCTTCAGGTGGAGGATCGCCGGCCGCCACTCGGCCCGCACCGCCGCAGCGACGTCGCGGGCCGTGGCCAGCGTCAGCTCCGGCTCGGCCCCGTCGACGCGGGCATACCGGATGCCCGGGTAGCGGGCCAGCGCGTGCTCCATCCAGCCGGGCGGCGACTTGGTGCTGATGCCGATGCCGTTGTCCTCGCAGACGATCAGCAGGGGCACAGGCAGTCCCTGGTGTGTGCACCAGGCCGCCGCGTTCAGCGCACCGACCGTGGTCGAATGGTTGGCCGAGGCGTCACCGAAGCTGGTGACGACGACTGAGTCGGCTGGCCACCGGGTCGTGACCCCGAGCGCCGCGGCCCGACAGATCGAAAACGCCAGCCCGACGGCCCGCGGCAGGTGCGAGCCGATCGTCGAGGTCTGGGGGATGATGCCGTAGGCGGGATGGCCGAAGACCTTGTGCCGCCCACCGGAGATCGGATCGTCGGCCACCGCCATAAGGCCACGCAACACGTCGGCGATCGGCGTCGATGCCGGAACCTGACGGGCCCTGGCCGCGAAGAACCCGCCGGACCGGTAGTGCAGCAGAGCCGGGTCGGTGGGGCGCAACGCCATGGCGACCGCGGCATTGCTCTCGTGCCCGGCCGAGCCGATGGTGTAGAAGCCCTCGCCCCGTTCCTGCAACCAGCGCGCCGCGAAGTCGAGGTGGCGGCTCTGCACCTGCGCATCGAAGTAGGCCCACAGCACGTCGGGCGACGCGGCCGCACGGTCACCGTCCGGGCGGTCGGCACCGTCCGGCTCGCTCGTCCACGACGTGACCTGCCGGACGAAGTGCTCGTCAACAGACTCGATCATCGATGGGCTCCGGGTGCCTCAGGACAGGCGGTAGTCGAGGACGACAGCCCGTAGCCGGGCAGATTGGCCAGCCGGATCGCCTCGGACAGGTCGCGGTAGGCCAGCACGCCGACGATCGGGCCGAACGTCTCGGAGCGGAACAGCTCGTCGTCCGGCCGCACCCCGGAGACGATGGTCGGGTGGTAGAAGATCCCGGCCCCGGGGTCTTTCACGAATCCTGGCCGGGGCTTCGCGGCGGTGATCCTGCTGATGCGCGGCGACCCGTGGGCCGGGTGGTGCGGGCGGATCCAGCCGAGGTACTCCTCGAACCGCTCGGCGAAACGCCGGTCGAGCATCGGCCCGTAGAGAACCGGCGCGAACGGGTCGCCGATGGCCGCCTCCTCGACCGCCGCGCTGAACCGGGCAAGGAACTCGTCGTGCCAGGACTCGTGCACGATCACGGTGCCCAGCGACGTGCAGCGCTGGCCGGCGGTGCCGAAGCCGGAGAAGAGCGCGCCCCCGCAGGCAGCCACGCACACGCGGCGTCGGCGGCCTCGGCCACGCCGTAGCCGGTGATGCCCAGCTCGTCGTAGGGCAGGCCGCCGAGCTCGGCCGGGGTGCCGACGGCCGCCGCCCGGCCCAGCTCGTCGGTCACGATCGCGGCGTCGTTCTCGGTCAGGCCCATGTCGAGTCCGAACACGTACTCCTGCGGAATCTCATTGTGCAGGCGCTGCACGAACGAGCGGAGGATCTGCTCCTTGTTCGCCGCCGCCGGATCGGCCCGGATGCCCGCCTTGGCCCCGCCGAACAGCAGGTCTACGGCGGACCACTTCCACGTCATCGTGCCGGCCAGGCGGGCCACCTCGGTGACGGTGAGTGTCGGGCTCATCCGGGTGTGCCCCATGCCCACTCCCCGCGTGGTGTTGTCGATGACCAGCACCCCGCGCATGCCCAGCCGCTGATCCTGAACGCGGACCACCTTCTCCGGGCCCCACTCGTTCATCTCGGCGAGCATGTCGCCGGTACTCCCGTTGCGCATCGTCCAGCCTCCAACGGTACTGCTCGTCCGGCCACGCTCTCAGCCTCCGGCGGGTTCGGGGAAGACTCGGAGCAGACGATCTCGACCTGGCCAGCGTAAGATCTACTTATGCTTAACGTGCATCATCTGCGCACCCTCGCGGAGGTGGTGCAGAGCGGTTCGTTCGCTGCGGCCGCGGAGTCGCTGGGGTACACGGCCTCGGCCGTCTCGCAGCAGATGAGCGCCCTGGAACGGGCGGCGGGCGTGGTGTTGTTCGAGCGAGGACCCCACAGCGCCCGTCCCACCGCGGCCGCCCATCGGCTGGCCGGGCGCAGCGCCGGCCTGCTGAGCCAGCTGGAGTCCGTGGAACGCGATGCCCGGGCGCTCGCCGCGGGGGCGGCGGGCGCCATCCACCTCGGGAGCTTCCCCACCGCCGGTGCCAGCATCGTCCCGGGGGCGCTGGCCCGGCTGCTGCGCCGCCACCCCGAGGTGGCGGTCCTGCTGGACGAGGGGGAGCCGGACGAGCTGCTGCCCGCGCTGCTCAGCGGGGCGATCGACATCGCCGTCGTGTACCAGTACCCGCTCGTCCCGCGGTCGTGGCCGGCCGGGCTCACGGCGGTACCGCTGCAGGACGACCCGCTCATGATCATGATCAGTCGAGCGCACCCGGTCGCGGCCCGCGCCGATTGGGGCCTTGCTGATCTCGGCGACGAGCAGTGGATCGCGAGCAAGGAAAGCTCCGCCGGCTCGCGCAACCTGGTGCGCCTTTGCGCCGATGCCGGGTTCAGTCCGAGCATCGCCTTCCGCAGCAACGACTACCAGGTGGTTCGCGAGCTCGTGCGGGCTGGCCTCGGGGTCGCGGTCGTGCCGACGCTCGCCCGCGGCGTCAACGAGGGCCTTGAGCTGCGCCAGGTCCTCGGGCCGGCTGCCGAGCCGGTCTCGCGTCAGGTATTGGCTCTGTACCGGTCCGACCGCCGCGACCCGGTGGTGGGGCCGGCCGTCACGGCGCTCAGGCAGTCCGCGCGATCCCGGCGTCGCTGACGTCGCGGTTCGACGCGGCCGTGCGCCGGTCGCGGTAGGGCAGCATGAATTCGGGGATCTCGCGGACCTGGGCCCGCCCGGTTCCGTCGGCCCCGATGCGCTCCAGACACGACAGGTGTTCGTCCATCTCCTGCTCCTCCAAGACCCGCAGGCTGTCCTGCTTGCTGGTCGGCTCGATGATCCGGGCCAGCACGAGCTGACGGAACACCTCGTCACCACGGGCCGCCTCATCGAAGCCCAACCCGTCATAGCCGCGGCACAGCGCATCCCATAGGTGCCCTATCCGCGAGCCGGCGATTTCTAGCGGGCCGCCCGCGTCCGGGCTGTCGTCCAGCCCCAGGTGCAACGCGCCCTGACCCGCGGACAACCGCGAGATAAGTAGTTCCTGCCCCAGCAGCCCTCCTAGGAGTAGCCCGTTGATGCTCACGGCGGGCGATCGCGGCTGGGCCGAGTAACGGCGAGGCGGCAAAGCGCCGGCGGATCTCGATGGATCCGCCGGCGCTTCGATGACGGGATTCAGCGGCACGGGCGATAGACGGAGTCGTCCAGGTCGAGTGAGAAGAGCACGCCGTTTATGTTGGCCGCGTTGGCAGCCGCGCAGAAGGCGGTCGAGGAGCCGTATTCCGCGTGGAAGACCGGCTTGCCCGCAGCGATGAACGTCTGGTAGCGGCCGCACTCGTTGTACCGGCTGCATTCCTCGTTGAGCGCCATGTCGAAGTAGTCGACGAGATCGTCGATCTGGTCGATGTCGTTTTTCAACACCGTGCTCAGGCCACGGGCGTGGGCGGTGTCGGCGAGGAACCGGTTGTACGCGAGTTGGTCGGCGGCGGTGAGCGGAAACCCGGTCTGGTTGACGTAGCCGTCTACGTTGTCGAACTCGATAGCGTCGAACCCCTTCGTCCGGCACATGTCGATACGTGCCGTCATGATGCGGGCCAGCGGGCTCCTGGGACTGATCTCGCGGATGTCGAGCCACCGTTCGTCGGGCCAACCGTCGAGGTTCCGGCCG
>NZ_JBDPMC010000068.1:0-35911 GCF_039871625.1 Micromonospora sp. B11E3
ACCGTGCCCGGCTCCGGGCGGTCAGGCTTGATCCCTGCGCCGGGCACGGTCGCCCCCAGCCCGTCGTGGTCGCCCTCCGCCCGGGAGTAGCGGTCGTCATCTGGTACGCGGTCGCGTGAAAAGAGCCGCTGGCCGGCACCCCGTCCTGTGGGGTGCCGGCCAGCGGCGTTTCGTTGTTCCTGTGTCAGTTGTTCCAGTGTTGGGCGACGAGGTCGGCGGCCTGCTGCTCCCACTGGGCGTACGCGTCCGGGTACGCCGACACCTGCACCGTCTGCGCGGCGTCGGTCAGCGGCATGTCCTGCCACCCGTCCACCTGCTTCAAACCCTTCAGGAACGCGGTCGTCGAGTACTGCGGGTCGGTGATCTGCTCCGGGGTGCCCCAACCCGACGACGGGCGCTGCTGGAACAGGCCCAGCGAGTCGTGGTCGTTACGGTCACCCAGGTGTCCCAGGTTCTCCAGCTTCGACTCCTGCAGGCTGGTGGCGATCGAGATGACGGCGGCCCGCTCGGGCAGGCCGGCCTTCTTCGTCGCGGCGATGATCGCCTTGGCGTTGGCCGTCTGCTCGTCGTTCAGGTCGATGTGGGACTGGGGGCCCTGCACCCCGTGCGGGGTCAGCTTGGCCTTGTCCACGCCCGGCTTGTCGGCCTGCACGGCCACGGCAACCGGCTTCACCTGCGCCGGCGAGGCGGTGGTGGTGTTCGTGGCGTGCAGGGGGCCCGCATTCCACCCGACCCGAACCCGGCGAGGGCTCGCCTCGATCCGGGCACACCGACGGGGGCATGGTGCCGCCTCCGGGGCATCGTGCCGCCTCCGGGGCATGGTGCCGCCTCCGGGGCATGGTGCCGCCTCCGGGGCATCGTGCTGCTCGGGCGTGCGTCAGGTGTAATGACCCCGCCCCGGCCACGATTCCGCCCTCACGATGGCGCCGATCACACTGAGCAGCAGCCGCTAACCGGACATACGGGGCTGATCGCCGCAGTCGGGTCGGATGATCCACTTGGTGTCGGCGACATTGCGGCATCCAAAGTGCCCGGACACCCCTATGTCGCCGACACCGAGTCGATCAAGTGGCGACCTTCAGGAAAGCGCCGGTCCAGCCCTCCAGGGGGCCACCGGCCCCACCCTCCAGGAGAAACCACCTAGGGTGGTCAGCGTGGCGACACTTCTCCTCCTGCGACACGGTCGTACCACCGCCAACGCCGACGGCGGCCTCGCCGGCCGCCGGCCGGTGGAGCTGGACGACGCGGGCCGGGCCCAGGCCGCGGCGGTGGGCGAGCGGCTGCGCGCCCTGCCCCTCGCGGCGGTGGTGACCAGTCCGCTGGTCCGCTGCCGGCAGACCCTGGAGCTGGCGTTGCCGCAGGCCACCCCGGTCGTGGACGAGGGGCTGATCGAGTGCGGGTACGGCAGCTGGGAGGGGCAGCCGCTGAAGAAGCTGGCGAAGGAGCCGCTCTGGCCCGTGGTCCAGCAGCATCCGAGCGCCGCCGTCTTTCCCGAGGGCGAGTCGATGGCGGCGATGGCCGCCCGCGCGGTCGCGGCGGTACGCGCCTGGGACGCCCGGATCACCGCCGAGCACGGACCGGAGGCGGTGTGGCTGGCATGCAGCCACGGCGATGTGATCAAGGCCATCGTGGCGGACGCGCTCGGCGTACACCTCGATCTCTTCCAGCGCATCGTGGCCGACCCCGCGTCGGTGACGGCGATCCGGTACACCCCGCTGCGGCCGTTCGTGCTCCGGCTCAACGACACCGGCGGCGACCTGGGCGCGCTCGTGCCGCCGCCCCGGAAGCGACGCCGCAGGACGGCGAAGCCGGCGGACTCGGACGCCGCGGTCGGCGGGGGAGCGGGGGCGGTGCGGTGAGACCGTGGGCGCGCGCGACCACGCCGGCACGGGCGGGAGGGTACGGCGGGCGCGGCCGGCGGGCGCGATTCGGTGTCGGTGGGGTACGCGACGTTGTGGTGGGCCGGATAGGGTCATGGGTATGACCCACCAGGTGCACGCCTTCGAGCCGCCGGAGCGGTTCGTCGCCGGGACCGTCGGGCCGCCGGGGGAGCGCACGTTCTTTCTCCAGGCGCGCGGCGGGGGCCGGTTGGTCAGCGTCGCGCTGGAGAAGGTCCAGGTGGCGTTGCTCGCCGAGAAGCTGGAGGAGTTGCTCACGGAGGCGCAGCGACGCTTCGGGGTGCAGCTGCCCGAGGCGCCGGCCACCACGGGCGACAACGAGCCGCTGGACACGCCGGTCGACGAGGAGTTCCGGGTCGGTACCCTCGGGTTGGCCTTCGACGTGGACACCGCGACCGTGGTGATCGAGGCGATCGCCGCCGGCGAAGCCGAGGCCGAGGTCGAGTTGGGCGACGACACCGACGACGAGGACGCCGACGACGAGGAGCCGGACGACGACCTCGACCGGCTGCGCGTCCGGCTGACCCCGGAGGCGACCCGCGCCTTCATCGAACGGGCCCGCCGCGTCGTCAACGCCGGCCGTCCGCCGTGCCCGCTCTGCGGCCAGCCGTTGGACCCCGCCGGGCACCTCTGCCCGCGGCACAACGGTTACCACCGGTGACCTCGTCGGAGTTGCGACCCCGACAGGACGGCGCGGCGGCGCTGCGGCTGCTGCGCGACGGTGAGCTGACCGTCGAGGGTCGCCTGGTGGACGCCTCCAACGCCACCCTGCTCGGCACGCTCACCCTGGGTGAGGCCAGCGCCCGCTGCGTCTACAAGCCGGTGCGGGGCGAGCGGCCGCTGTGGGATTTCCCGGACGGGACGCTCGCCGGCCGGGAGGTGTCGGCGTACCTCGTCTCCCGCGCGACGGGCTGGGATCTGATCCCTCCGACGGTGCTGCGCGACGGCCCGTTCGGGCCGGGATCCTGCCAGCTGTGGGTCGACGAGCCGTCCGACGCCGAGCGGCTGGTCGGGTTCGTGCCGGCCGCCGAGCTGCCGCCGCGCTGGTTCCCGATCGCCGCGGCCCGCGACGACGACGGCACGCCGTACGTCCTCGCCCACGCCGACGACCCGCGCCTGGCCCGGCTCGCCGTGCTCGACGCGGTGATCAACAACGCCGACCGCAAGGGTGGTCACGTGCTGGTCGGCCCCGACGACCGGATCTACGGCGTCGACCACGGGGTGAGCTTCCACGTCGAGGTGAAGCTGCGTACGGTGCTGTGGGGTTGGGCGGGCCGCGAGCTGCCGCCGGACGCGCTGGAGATGCTCGCCGGTCTCTGCGCCCAGCTCGGCGGGGCGCTGGGTGACGAGTTGGCCGAGCACCTGACGATCGGCGAGGTGGCGGCGCTGGCCGCCCGGGTGGACGGGCTGCGCGAGACGGGCAGGTTCCCGCAGCCGTCGCAGGACTGGCCCGCGGTGCCCTGGCCGCCCATGTGACCCGCTCGCGCCCGCCCGCCGCCGGGCGGTGAGGCGGGCGCCCGCACCGCGGGCCGGTGTCACGTTGATCACTGCGGGGCCGGCTCCGGCACCCGGGACGGCTGGTTAGGCTGGCGGTCATGGAGTCTTGGCTGGGGCACGAGATGCCGCGGCTGCCCGGCAGGGGCGGCGCGCTGATGTTGTTCGACTCGGCGCGGCGCGGTGTCCGTCCCAGTTCGCCCGACGGCACGGCCACCATCTACGTCTGCGGCATCACCCCGTACGACGCGACCCACCTCGGCCACGCCGCCACCATGATCAGCTTCGACCTCGTGCAGCGGATGTGGCGGGACGCCGGCCTGAGTGTCCGGTACGTGCAGAACGTCACCGACATCGACGACCCGCTGCTGGAGCGGGCCGAGCGCGACGGCGAGGACTGGAAGGTCCTGGCGATGCGGGAGACCGCGCTGTTCCGCGAGGACATGGAGGCGCTGCGGATCATCCCGCCGGATCACTACGTCGGCGCGGTCGAGTCGATCCCGGACATCGCCGAGAAGGTCCTGGTCCTGTTCAAGGACGGCGCCGCGTACCGGCTCGACGACGGCAGCGGCGACGTGTACTTCGATATCAGCGCCGCGCCGGCGTTCGGCTACGAGTCGAACATGTCGCGGGAGGAGATGCTGGAGATCTTCCCGGAGCGCGGCGGCGACCCGGACCGCGCCGGCAAGCGTGACCCGCTGGACCCGCTGCTGTGGCGGGGCGCCCGCGAGGGCGAGCCGTCGTGGCCCGGCGGTGACCTGGGCCCCGGCCGGCCGGGCTGGCACATCGAGTGCGCCGTGATCGCGCTGAACCTGCTCGGCGAGACGATCGACGTGCAGGGCGGCGGGAACGACCTCATCTTCCCGCACCACGAGTGCTCCGCCGCGCACGCCGAGCGGCTCACCGGGCGGGCACCCTTCGCCAGCCACTACATGCACGCGGGCATGATCGGCCTGAACGGCGAGAAGATGTCGAAGTCCAGGGGGAACCTGGTCTTCGTCTCCCGGCTGCGCGCCGACCGGGTGGACCCGATGGCGGTCCGGCTCGGCCTGATGGCCGGCCACTACCGCGCCGACCGTACCTGGACCGACGACGTGCTCACCGCCGCGCAGGAGCGGCTGGCGCGCTGGCGTCGGGCCGCCGCGGCCCCGGCCGGGCCGTCGGGGGCCAAGCTGCTGGCGGCGGTACGCGCCCGCCTCGCCGACGACCTCGACACCCCGGGCGCCCTCGCGGCCGTCGACGACTGGGCCGAGCGGGCCCTCGCGGGCGTCGGGGACGACTCCTCCGCCCCGGCCCTCGTCACCGACACCGTCGACGCCCTCCTCGGCATCCGCCTCTGACGTCGCCAGGGGCACCTGAGGAGCGGCCGAGGACGAGGCCCGGGGGCCGGTCGGGTCAGCCGAGGACGAGGCCCGGGTCGGGGTCGGGCTCCGGCGCCGGGGCGGGGACGCGGTACTCCTCGGTGAGCGTGGTCATCGGCCCGGGCCAGGTGGCCTGGGCCACCTCGATCGGCTTGCGGTGGGCGTCGTAGGCGACGTGCAGCAGGTGCAGCACCGGGGTGTCGGGCCGGATCTGGAGCGTCTCCGCCTCCTCGCGGCTGGGCTGGCGGGCGGTGATGGTGTCGGTCGCGGTGACGTACCGCCGGCCGGTGGCCTCCTCCGCCTCCTGGTACAGCGGCCGGCCGAACGCCTCGGCCCGCTCCAGCGAGGTGCCGGCGGTGTCCGCCGGGAGGAACCAGGAGGCGCCGACCTCGACGGGGGAGTCCTCGGTGCGTACGAGGTGCCGCCGGCACAGCAGCTCGGTGCCGTCGGCGACGCCGAACGCGTCCGCCACCTCGGGCGGGGCGGGTGCCCGCCCGACGGAGACGAGCTGCTGCCGGTACCGGGCGGCGAGATCGGTGTGGTAGCCCCGGAAACCGCCGTACCGGCCGCGCGAGAGGCGGTTGAGCCGCCGCCGGGTGCCCCGCACGTACGTACCGGAGCCGGGCTTGGTGATCAGGATGCCCTCGACCCGCAACTGGTCGACGGCGCGCTGCACGGTCTGCTTCGCCACGCCGAACATCTCGGCGATGGCGGGGATCGACGGCAGCCGCTCGCCGGGCCCCCAGTCGCCGCGGCGCACCTGCGCCTTGAGCTGCGCGGCGATCTGCCGGTGGGGAAACTCGGCCGCGCCCGGGTTGATCTGCATGCCCGACCTCCTGGGTGACAGCTAGGTTCCTAGGATGCCCTAGACGGCGTGACCGCGCCACCCCGGCACGCGAAAAGGGCCCCGGACGGACATCCGGGGCCCTCGACGCTGCGCGGCCGACGGCGCTGGGCAGTCGACTACCAGGAGCCGGCGGTGGGGCCGGCGGAACCGCCCCGCCGGCGCAGGTACTTCTCGAACTCCTGGGCGATCTCGTCACCGGTCAGCGGGGTGATGCCCGCGTCGCCGACGCGTTCCTCCAGCTCGCGGACGTACTCGCCCAGCTCGGCGTCCTGCTCGGCGGCGCTGCGTACCCGCCGCTCCCACTCGGCGGCCTCCTCGGCCAGGTCGGCCATCGGCACCGGCAGGTCCAGCACCTCCTCCACCCGGTGCAGCAGCGCCAGGGTGGCCTTGGGGCAGGGCGGGTTGTTGGCGTAGTGCGGCACGTGCACCCAGAACGACACGGCGTCGACCTCGGCGCGGGTGCAGGCGTCGTGCAGCACGCCGACGATGCCCGTCGGGCCGTCGTACCGGGTGGGGGTGAGCTGGTACCGCTTCGCCGCGTCGGCGTCCGAGGCGCTGCCGCTGATCGGCAGCGGGCGGGTGTACGGCACGTCCGCGAGCAGGGCGCCGAGCAGCACCACCCGCTCGACCTCCAGGCTGTGGCAGATCTCCAGCACCTGCTCGCAGAAGGTACGCCAGCGCATGCTCGGCTCGATGCCCCGGATCAGCACGACGTCCCGCTCCGTGCCCGCCGGGCTGGCCACCATGAACCGGGTGGTGGGCCACTCGACCCGCCGCGTCTCGCCGTCGGCCATCGTGATCGTGGGCCGGCTCACCTGGAAGTCGTAGAAGTCCTCCGGGTCCAGTTCCGTCACCGGCTGCGCCTGCCAGACCTGCTCGAGGTGCTCGACCGCCGCGGTCGAGGCGTCCGCGGCGTCGTTCCAGCCCTCGAACGCGGCGATGGCCACGGGGGACCGCAGCACCGGCAGTCCGTCGAACTCGGTCATGCCGTCACCTCACCCTGCTCGTAGAGGGCGGCCCCGGGCTGCGGCCCGGTGGTCCGCCCGCCGTGCACGGTGGCGTCCCTGTTGTCCTTCACGTCCGCCAGCCTACGTGGCACGGCCGCACCCGGCCCGTCGGCCGCGCCGGTGCGACCCACGCACCGGCCGCCCACGGTGATCGTCCGGTCGGCACAATGTGGGAGGGCCAACCGGGGCCGACCGTCGGGCGCAGTCGCGCACTACCCTGAATGCGTGCGGACTTCGTTGCTGGATGTGCTGTCAGACCGGGTTCTCGTCGCCGACGGCGCGATGGGGACGATGCTCCAGGCTGCCGACCTGACCCTGGACGACTTCGACGGGCACGAGGGCTGCAACGAGGTCCTCAACGTCACCCGCCCGGACGTGGTCCGCGGGGTGCACGACGCGTACCTGGCCGCGGGCGCGGACTGCGTGGAGACGAACACGTTCGGCGCGAACCTGCCGAACCTCGCCGAGTACGGCATCGCGGGGCGCATCCGGGAGCTCTCCGAGGCGGGGGCCCGGCTGGCCCGCGAGGCCGCGGACGCGTACGCCACCGCAGAGCAGCCCCGGTACGTCCTCGGCTCGATGGGTCCGGGCACGAAGCTGCCCACCCTGGGGCACGCGTCGTACGCGTCGCTGCGGGACGCGTACCTGGAGAACGCCGCGGGTCTGATCGTGGGCGGGGCGGACGCGCTGATCATCGAGACCTGTCAGGACCTGCTGCAGGTCAAGGCGGCGGTCGTCGGGTCGAAGCGGGCGATGGCCGAGCTGGGGCGGGACGTGCCGATCATCTGCCACGTCGCCGTCGAGACCACCGGCACCATGCTCCTGGGCAGTGAGATCGGCGCGGCGCTGACCGCGATCGAGCCGCTCGGGGTCGACCTGATCGGGTTGAACTGCTCGACGGGTCCGGCGGAGATGGGCGAGCACCTGCGCCACCTGTCGCAGTATTCCCGCATTCCGTTGTCCGTGATGCCGAACGCGGGGCTGCCCGTGCTGACCGCGGACGGGGCGTACTTCCCGCTGACCCCGGAGGAGATGGCCGAGGCGCTGGACCGGTTCGTCACCGAGTACGGCGTCTCGCTGGTGGGCGGCTGCTGCGGCAGCACCCCGGAGCACATCCAGGTGCTCGTGGAGCGCCTGCGGGGCCGGCCGCCGGTCGTCCGCGAGCCGCGCTCCGAGGCCGGGCTCTCCTCGATCTACCACCACGTCCCGTTCGCCCAGGACGCCAGCGTGCTGATGGTGGGGGAGCGGACCAACGCCAACGGCTCCAAGGCGTTCCGGGATGCCATGCTCGCCGCCGACTGGCAGGCGTGCGTGGACGTCGCCCGCGGCCAGGCGCGGGACGGCTCGCACCTGCTGGACCTGTGCGTCGACTACGTCGGCCGGGACGGCACCGTCGACATGCGGGAGCTGGCCGGCCGGTTCGCCACCGCGTCGACGCTGCCGATCATGCTGGACTCCACGGAGCCCGCGGTGATCGAGGCGGGGCTGGAGATGCTCGGTGGGCGGTGCGTGGTCAACTCGGTCAACTTCGAGGACGGCGACGGCCCGGACTCCCGTTACGCCCGGGTGATGCCGGTCGTGCGGGAGCACGGCGCGGCGGTGGTGGCGCTGCTCATCGACGAGGAGGGGCAGGCCCGCACGAAGGACTGGAAGGTGCGGGTCGCGGCCCGGCTGATCGAGGACCTGACGGGCCGGTGGGGGATGCGTCGGGAGGACATCCTGATCGACGCGCTGACCTTCCCGATCGCCACCGGGCAGGAGGAGACCCGCCGCGACGGCATCGAGACGATCGAGGCGATCCGGGAGATCGCCCGCCGGTACCCGGGGGTGAACTTCACCCTCGGCATCTCGAACGTGTCGTTCGGGCTCAACCCGGCGGCGCGGCAGGTGCTGAACTCGGTGTTCCTGCACGAGTGCGTGCAGGCGGGGTTGACCTCGGCGATCGTGCACGCGAGCAAGATCCTGCCGATGTCGAAGATTCCCGAGGAGCAGCGCGAGGCCGCCCTGGACCTGGTCTACGACCGGCGTCGCGAGGGGTACGACCCGGTGCAGCGGTTCATCGAGATCTTCGAGGGGGTGGACGCGGCGTCGGCGCGGGCGTCCCGGGCGGAGGAGCTGGCGGCGCTGCCGCTGGAGGAGCGGCTCAAGCGGCGGATCGTCGACGGCGAGCGCAAGGGCCTGGAGGCCGACCTGGACGCGGCGATGACCGGCGGCCGGTCCCCGCTGTCGATCATCAACGACCTGCTGCTGGACGGCATGAAGGTGGTCGGCGAGCTGTTCGGCTCGGGGCAGATGCAGCTGCCGTTCGTGTTGCAGTCGGCCGAGGTGATGAAGTCGGCGGTGGCCTACCTGGAGCCGCACATGGAGAAGGCCGACGACGGGGGCAAGGGCCGGATCGTGCTCGCCACGGTGAAGGGCGACGTGCACGACATCGGCAAGAACCTGGTGGACATCATCCTGTCCAACAACGGCTACGAGGTCGTCAACATCGGCATCAAGCAGCCGATCAACGCGATCCTCGACGCGGCCGAGGAGCACCGGGCCGACGCCATCGGCATGTCCGGGCTGCTGGTGAAGAGCACGGTCATCATGAAGGACAACCTGGCCGAGATGGCCGCGCGGGGGGTCGCGGGGCGCTGGCCGGTGCTGCTGGGCGGGGCGGCGCTGACCCGGGCGTACGTGGAGGACGACCTGCGGGCGATGTTCCCCGGCCAGGTGCACTACGCGCGGGACGCGTTCGAGGGGCTGACCCTGATGGACCGGGTGATGACGGCCAAGCGGGGCGGGGCCCCGGTGGTGGACGCGGAGCGGGAGGCGGCGCTGGCGGCGCGGCGGGAGCGCCGGGAGCGGCAGCGGGCGGTCGTCCGGGAGGCGCTTCCGGAGTTGGACGACGCGTCGGTGCGCTCCGACGTGGCCGTGGACGTGGAGGTGCCGACGCCGCCGTTCTTCGGCACCCGCGTGGTCAAGGGTGTGCCGCTGGCGGAGTACGCGGCGCTGCTGGACGAGCGGGCGACGTTCCTGGGCCAGTGGGGGCTGCGCGGGGCGCGGGGCGGCACGGGCCCGTCGTACGAGGAGCTGGTGGAGACGGAGGGCCGGCCGCGGCTACGGTACTGGCTGGACCGGCTGACCGCCGACAAGGTGCTCGAGGCGGCGGTGGTCTACGGGTACTTCCCGGCGTACTCGGAGGGCAACGACCTGGTGGTGCTGGACGAGGGCGGGCGCGCCGAGCGGGCCCGGTTCTCGTTCCCGAGGCAGCGGCAGGAGCGGCGGCTGTGCCTGGCGGACTACTTCCGGCCGCGGGGTGACGCGCTGGACGTGGTGGCGTTGCAGTTGGTCACGGTGGGGCAGCCGATCAGCGAGTACACGGCGAAGATGTTCGCCGGCAACGAGTACCGCGACTACCTGGAGGTGCACGGCCTGTCCGTGCAGCTCACGGAGGCGCTGGCGGAGTACTGGCACCGGCGGATCCGGTCGGAGCTGACGCTGCCGGGCGGCCGTACGGTGGCCGACGACGACCCGGCGGACCTGGCGGGTCTGCTGCGCACGGACTACCGGGGTTGCCGGTTCGCGTTCGGCTATCCGGCCTGCCCCGATCTGGAGGACCGGGCGAAGATCGTGGAGCTGTTGGGCGCGGAGCGGATCGGGGTGCAGTTGTCGGAGGAGTTCCAGCTGGTGCCCGAGCAGGCCACGGACGCGATCGTGGTGCACCACCCGGAGGCGAACTACTTCAACGCCAGGTGACCCTGGCCTGCGCTGACGTTGTGCGGACGGCGGGCCAGCCGCCGGGTGACGGCGGCTGGCCTGGTGGGCGTGGTCAACGGGCCGGCGTTGCGGCTGCGCGGCTCGGGAGGGCGGCGGCCGGCGGGCTCAGGGGCCGGTGGCGGTCGCCACGCCGCTCTCGTCGACGGTGAACTGTCCGCTGGGGGCGCCGTTGAAGGTTCCACTGCGGATCCACTCGATCAGCGCCGCCTTGACTGTGGAGTGTGGACCGGCCCAGGGTGCGCCGGGTGTGCCGCCGTAGGGTGTGCCGGACGCCGGGGTGCAGCGCTGCCCGGAGCAGCCCTCGAACGGCAGGGCGTGGCTGGCGCAGACCACCTGTACCGACACCTTGTTCGTCATCGTGGCCGGCAGGGCCCCGTAGATGCCGCTTGCGTTCGTCACCGGGGCGACCGTGTCCTCGACACCGTGGATGACCAGGGTGGGTGTGGTCAGCTGTGCCGCGACGGTGGTGTTCCAGCCGTAGCTGGAGAACACCGGGCTGCGGGCGAGGCCGGTCGGGTGGTCCGGGTCGTCCCCGCCCCACTCACGGCCGAGGCTCTCCTCCTCCATGACCTGGTTCCACATCTGCTCCGGGCTGCCGGGGACGACGTGACCGGTGCAGGCCGCCCCGCGATTCGCCGGCATGGTCCAGGCGCCGGCGACGTCCGCGGCGGTGTAGACGTGCAGCGGGAAGGTGGCGAAACCCGTCGGCGGCGGTGTCTCCTCGGTCGGGAAACCGAACAGCGACGACAGGAACACGACCCGGTTCACCTTGGCGATGTACGCCGCGCTCCCGGGGAGGACGGGGTTGGCCGCGTACAGGGTGCGGCCGACGTGCTGCCCGCCGGCGGAGTAGCCGATCAGCGTGACCTTGCCGTCCGACGGCTGCGCCCGGGCGATGGCGTCGTCGATGACCTGGCGGATGTCGCGGACGAAGGTGTCGACGCGGGCGAAGCGTACGTTGCTGGAGTGCGCCTGCCGCTGTCCGCCGAGGGGATTGGTGAGCAGGTGGTCTCCCTGCTGGTCGAGGGGGAAGACCGGAACGTGCGTGCGGTCGCACCCCTCGGGGTGTGCGCAGGTGCCGTCCGACTCGTACGGCCGCAGGCTCGCGTTGCCCGGGTCGTCGAGGCCCTGCTCGAAGCGCGTCGAGCGGCCGTAGCCGAGCAGGTTCGGGACGAAGGTGTCGATCCCGGCCCGGGCGAGCGCCTGCTGCACGCTGAGGTCGCCGCCCTCGGGGGCGGGGTGGTCCAGGTCGAACACGGGCGGCCCGTAGACGCTGCGCCCGTGGATCAGCACGGCGGCCCGGTTGGGGACGGTGGGGCACCTGCCGTTGGCGTAGACGGGCTGGACGCGGTGCACCTGGAGCTTGGCCGGGAGCCCGGTGAACTGCGGGTCGGGCATCAGCCCGGCGGGCACCCTGAAGTGCAGCCAGTGGTCGCTGACGGCGACGCCGGTCGGCGCCTCGTCGCAGGCGTCGGCTGCGGACGCCCCACCGACGGTGGCGGGGTCGGTGGAGTGGAATGGTGAGTGCTGCGCCGCGGAGGTGGGCGGGGCGAAGGCGGCAGCGAACGCCGTTACTGCGACGATCGTGAATGCCGTTCTCCTGAGCCCACGCTTCGGTCTGGACATGAGGTCTCCTTTGTGGGTGTGGTTACGCGGGTTCGCGTGGTGGTGACACGTGGCCGTTTTCCCGCATGGTCGCGGGGATGGGCGGGGCGCGGGCGCGCCGAGCGGGGCGAGGAAGGGCGGCGGCCATGGCCGCATGGTGAAGGCTCGACATCATGACGTTCCTGGGACACGCGGGCGCGTTGGATGAGGAACGGTGCCGCTTCCGCGAATCGGGTCACGATGCGCGCCGTGCGGCATCTGGCGTCAGTGCCCTCCGCCTGGTTGTGGGGCCGCCGGAGGGTTTCCTGTGTCGACGGGAACGGAACGGGCGTGGGGCACCGTTCGCTTCTTGGCGATCGTGTCTCTGCTTCTCGGGCCCGTTGGCCCGGGTCGCCCGGATCCGTCGACTCTGGATGCGCTATCGATGCTGCTCGCATCGCGGTGGCAAGTCAACGCCCCGGCTTCTCGCCAACTGCTTCATGGGGCGGCCGGGGCTCAAGTGCCATATTCGCGGCGAACCGAGAACGTCGCAATTTTGTGCGCAATGGTCGGCCGAACTTCCGCGGTGACGCCGATTGTCGACCGGTTCGGAGATCTTGTCACACCGTGGTCCGGGTGTCCATGGGGGAGGCGTCTCGGAAATGGGTGGTGGCGGGCGGAATTCCCGGCGAGGATCACGGTCGTGTCAGTTCCCCGGAAGCAGATCCGCGCCGTCCACACCGCTGAGACGATCACCGTCTACCAGGCGTACGCGCCGGAGATCGCGCTGCCGGCGCTGGCCGCCGGCCGTTTCGTCGCGCCGTTCAAGCGGGAACGGATGACCTGGATCAAGCCGTCGTTTCTGTGGATGATGTACCGCTGCGGATGGGGGTCCAAGCCCGGGCAGGAGCATGTGCTGGCGATCGAGATCGCCCGTTCCGGATTCGAATGGGCCCTCCAGCACGCGTGCCTGAGTCACTACGACGCGACCCACCACGTGAGCCGACGGGCCTGGGGTGAGCAGTTGAAAACCAGCCCGGTTCGGGTGCAGTGGGACCCGGAACGGTCGCTGACCCTGCAACCGTTGTCCCACCGGTCGCTGCAGGTGGGACTGAGCGGCGAAGCGGTCGACCGGTACGTCGACGAGTGGACCGTCCGCATCACGGACGTCACCCCGACCGCGCGTGCCGTCAGGGCCCTGCTGCGCGACGGTGACGAGACCGCGGCGGCGGCGATGCTGCCGCCGGAGCGGCCGTACCCGCTGGCGGAGCACGTTGCGGCCGTCATCGGAGCCAGCACCGACGGCTCGTGCCTCGGGCCGGGCGAGAAGGCTCCCCGAGGCGGCAGGGGGTGACTGCGGCGCGTGCCGCCGGCCGGTCGGCCGACAGCGCCGCGGCGGATCAGATTCGTGCGATCGGACGACTGGTCGGCGAGGTGCTCGGGTCCGCGGCCGTCGGCAGCTACCTGCACGGCTCGGCCGTGCTCGGCGGCCTGCGGCCGGCCAGTGACGTGGACGTCCTCGTGGTGTCCCGGCGGAGCCTGGACGACCCGCGGCGGCGCGCGCTCCTCGATGGACTGTTGGCGATCTCCGGCTCCCGGGTCGGGGCCCGCCCGGTCGAGCTCACCGTGGTGGTCCAGTCCGAGGTACGCCCGTGGCGGTTCCCGCCGACCGGCGACTTCCTCTACGGGGAGTGGCTGCGCGCCGAGTTCGAGTCCGGCGGGCCCCCTCGGCCGGAGCCGATGCCGGACCTGGCGCTGCTGATCACGATGGTGCTGGCCGGCGACCGTCCCCTCGCCGGCCCGCCGCCCGCGCGGGTGCTGGACCCTGTCCCGCCCGCGGACCTGGTCCGGGCGAGCGTGGCGGGGATCCCCGGCCTGCTCGACGACCTCGACGGCGACACCCGCAACGTCGTGCTGACCCTCGCCCGGGTGTGGTCCACGCTGGCCACCGGCGAGATCAGGTCGAAGGACGCCGCCGCCGACTGGGCGCTGGCCCGGCTGCCGCCGGAGCACCGCCCGGTCCTGCGGCACGCCCGGGAGCTGTATCTGACCTGCGGGTACGCCGACGAGAGCTGGGGTGCCGAGCTGACGGCCCGGGTGCGGTCGCACGTGGACCGGGTGCTGGCCGAGATCGAGCGGCTGGCGCGGCGCTGAGGCCGGGGCGGGGACGGGCGCGCCGGACAGCTGGGGGTGGGACGGGACGCTGTCCGCCGGCGCCGGATGCTCCTGAGCCGGGTGGTGGCCTGCGTCAACTCGTGGGCGATGATCGTGATTTCTGTCAGGGTCGACGGCATGACTGCCCTGCTCCGCTCCCGCGTGACCGACTGGACCGTCGTCGTACCCGTGCTCGCCGTGCTGGTGTTGGCGCTGACGTGGGGTCGGGAGCTGCCCCCGGTGCTCGTGGCGGTCGTGGCGGCGTTCCTGGCGGGGGCGGTGCTGGCGGCGGTCCACCACGCGGAGGTGGTCGCCCACAAGGTGGGTGAGCCGTTCGGGTCGCTGGTGCTGGCCGTCGCGGTCACGGTGATCGAGGTCGCCCTGATCGTCACCCTGATGATCAGCGGCGGGGACAAGACGCAGGCGCTGGCCCGGGACACCGTCTTCGCCGCGGTCATGATCACCTGTAACGGCATTCTCGGCCTGTCCCTGCTGATCGGCGCGCTGCGCCGCCGGGTGGCGGTGTTCAACCCCGAGGGCACCGGCGGGGCCCTGGCGACCGTCACCATCCTGGCCACCCTCAGCCTCGTGGTGCCGACCTTCACCACCAGCCGGCCCGGGCCGCAGTTCTCCCCGGCCCAGCTCGCCTTCGCCGCCGTCGCCTCCCTGTCCCTGTACGGGCTGTTCGTGCTGGTGCAGACCGGCCGGCACCGGGACTACTTCCTCCCCGTCAGAGCCGACGGGACGGTCGTCGACGCCGACGGCGACGGGCACGCCGACCCGCCGTCGACCAGGGGCCGCCCTGGCCAGCCTGGTGCTGCTGCTGGTGGCGTTGGTCGCCGTGGTGGGCGACGCGAAGACGGTGTCCCCGGCGATCGAGGCCGGGGTGTCCGCCGCGAACCTGCCGCAGGCGTTCGTCGGCGTGGTCATCGCCCTGCTCGTGCCGCTGCCCGAGACCCTGGCCGCGGCGCGCGCCGCCCGCCGGGACCGGGTGCAGATCAGCCTGAACCTGGCCCTCGGCTCGGCGATGGCCAGCATCGGGCTGACGATCCCGGCGATCGCCCTGGCGTCGGTGTGGCTGGACGGGCCGCTGCTGCTCGGGCTCGGCGGCACCCAGATGGCCCTGCTGGCGCTGACCGTCGTCGCCGGTGTGCTGACCGTGGTGCCGGGCCGGGCCACCCTGCTGCAGGGCGGCGTGCACCTGGTGCTGCTGGCCGCGTTCGTCTTCCTCGCCGCGAGCCCGTGAGCCCCTCCCGGCCGTCGACCGGCCGGGCGGCGGGCAGGCCCAGGCCGGCGGGCGCGCAGGTCGAGGCCGGCGGCGGGCAGGTCGAGGCCGGCGGCGGGCAGGGCTGGAACGGGCCGACGGGCAGGGCCGGGCCGGGCGGTGGGCGGGCCGGGCCGGCGGCGGACAGGCCCGGGCCGGGCCGACGGGTAGGGCCAATCGGATACTCGCCCGAAAGGCCGCAGACGGGCATGATCGACGGCAGGCCGGGGTACCCGGTCCGGCACGGACGATCCGCGGAGGGGACTGTGACCGCACGCTCGCAACGTCGGCCGGCGGCCACCCTGGCCGGCCTGCTGGCCGCGCTGGTGCTGGCCGGCGGGTGCGCGATCGGCGGGCCGGACCAGGACGAGCCGGGGCGGCCCCGCCCCGAGCAGCCCCGGGCGAGCGCTCCGTCCGGCGCCGAGGACGATCGCGCAGACGGCACCACCAGCGTCGCCGAGTTCGCCAAGGACTTCGAGGTCGCGGTGGACAAGGCGGAGCTGTACTGGGCCGAACAGTTCCGGGCCTCGGGCCGGCGGTTCGAGCCGATCCGACAGGTCATCCCGTACCAGCGGGAGGGCGAGGTCTCCTGCGGCGGGCAGCCGGTGCCGCGCAACAACGCGGTCTACTGCTCGGCCGGCGACTTCATCGCGTACGACGTCAGATGGTCCGTGGCGGCGTTCCGGCAGGTCGGCGACGCGTTCCTGTACTACCTGCTCGGGCACGAGTACGCCCACGGTGTGCAGGTGCGCCTCGGCGTCCGCTACGACTTCACCATCCAGCAGGAGTTGCAGGCCGACTGCATGGCCGGGGCGTACCTCGGCGGCTCGGTCCAGGCCCGGCAGTTGGAGTTGGCAGAGGGCGACCTCGACGAGTTCCGGGAG
This sequence comes from Micromonospora sp. B11E3, assembly GCF_039871625.1. Lineage (NCBI taxonomy): Bacteria > Bacillati > Actinomycetota > Actinomycetes > Micromonosporales > Micromonosporaceae > Micromonospora > Micromonospora sp. B11E3. The sequence goes on from NZ_JBDPMC010000068.1 coordinate 16,256, forward strand.
GGGCTGCTCGCCGTCGGCGACGACCCCGACCAGCCGTGGTTCGCCGAGGGCGCGCACGGCACCGCCGAGCAGCGCACCGACTTCTTCTTCCGGGGGTACGAGTCGGGCCTGTCGGCCTGCGGCCTCGGCTGAACCCGCCCGCGCCGCCGCCCGCGGTGTCGAGAGGCCGGCCGGGGGTAAACGCGGGGTGTGGGCCACGCCGGGTCAGCCCGGGAGGACACGGGCGTTGGGACGTCCCGACGCGGACGAGGTGAGAGATGGAAGGAACGACGATGGCCGACAACGTGCCAGTCAGGGTTGCCCCGGCCACGGCCACCATCGTCGGCGTACCGGCCGACTCCGCTGTCGCGGAACCGCCGAGCAGCCTCGAGCTGTGGGTGCGGGCGCAGGAGTTGCACCGCTGCTTCGGCGAGGACGACGGCGAGCCGCACATCCTGCGCGGCCTGGACTGAGCCGGTGGCCGGGAAGCACCTCCGCGGCGGCGGATGATGCCGCAGGTCACCCTCGCCGGGTACGGCTGACGGCTGCCCGGGGCAGGCTGGGAGGATCAACCGGTGCGCCCACCGGAGGAGGGACCCCTGAGCAGCCACCGCCCCGCCGCCGTGCTCTTCGACATGGACGGCACCCTGGTCGACAGTGAGAAGCTGTGGGACGTCGCGTTGCAGGAGCTCGCGGCGGTGTACGGGGGCAGCCTCTCCGACGCCGCCCGCAGGGCGATGGTCGGCACCAGCATGGCCGACTCGATGCGGCTGCTGCACGACGACCTGGGCCAGCCGCACCGGGACCCGCAGGCCAGCGCCGACTGGATCCACGAGCGGATCCTGGGACTGTTCCGTACCGGGCTGCGCTGGCGGCCCGGCGCGCTGGCCCTGCTGCGGGCGGTCCGCGCGGCCGGCATCCCGACCGCCCTGGTCACCTCCAGCGTCCGGCCGCTGGTCGAGGTCGCCCTGGATACCCTCGGGCGGGACAGCTTCGACGCGGTGGTCTGCGGCGACGAGGTCGACGAGGCCAAGCCGCACCCCGAGCCGTACCTGACGGCCGCCCGGCTGCTGGGCGTGCCGATCGCCCGCTGCGTGGCGATCGAGGACTCCCCGGCGGGGGTGGCCAGCGCGCTCGCCGCCGGCGCGGCGGTGCTGGCGGTGCCGGCGGAGGTGCCGATCGCGCCGGCGGACGGCGTACGCCAGCTGGAGAGCCTGACCGGCGCGGACGTGGAGCTGCTCTGCGCGCTGCTCGGCGAGCCGCCGGCCTGACGGCGTCGACCAGGGCCCCCCGCCACGCCGTGGGCGTTGACAGGGGGCCCGCCCTGCGCCTCAGTCGTGGGCGATCGCGCCCAGGACGTTGATCCGGGCCGCGCGGATCGCCGGCAGCACCGCGGCGACGACCCCGACCAGCGCGGCCAGCCCGAGGACGGTCCCCATCTGGGACCAGGGCAGCACCAGGTCGGTGATCCCCTCGTCCTTGAGCGCCTCCACCACGGCCGCGCCGAGGCCGATGCCGACCGCGACGCCGAGCAACGCGCCGAAGACCGAGATCACCACCGCCTCCACGGTGATCATCCGCATGGTCTGCGCGCGGCGCAGCCCGATCGCCCGCAGCAGGCCCAGCTCCCGGGTCCGCTCCAGCACCGACAGGGCCAGGGTGTTGACGATGCCGAGGACCGCGATCACGATCGCCAGCGCCAGCAGGATCTGGATCATGGTGAGCAGCGTGTCGAAGCCGCTGGTCTGCTGCTCGATGTAGCTGGCGCGGTCGGCCACCGACACCTCGGGGCTGTCGGCGACCAGCGCCTCCAGCTGCGGCTGCACCTGCGACACCGGGGTGCCCGGGGTCAGCTGCACCAGCGCCGAGAACGGCTGCGGGTTGGTGAAGGCGACGGCGGCCTCCTTCGGCAGCAGGATCGACCCGATGGACCGGTCGTCCGGCAGGATCGCCGTCACCGTGTACGTCTGCTGCCCCTCGCCGCGGGTGAGCTGGACGCTCAGCCGGTCACCCACGGACTTGCCCAGCTTCTCGGCGCCGGAGACGCTCAGCGCCACCTGGTCCGGGCGAAGGGCCGCGACGGTGCCCGACTTCGGGGTGGTGTGGTAGATCTTCGCCATCGCGGCCAGGTCGGTCACCGCGTTGACGTACGTCCGGTCGCCGTCGACGGTCGCCACGTCGTTGTAGACGCCCACCGCCGCGTTCACCCCGGGCAGCGCGGCGGCCCGGTCGACCACGGCCGGGTCGAACGTCGGCAGCCGGGGCCCCGTCTGCGCCCCGGAGATCACCAGTTGCGCGTCGACGGTGTCCTCCGCCTGGGCGGCGATGCTGGACTTGGCGGAGCCGAGGACCACCGTCACCCCGGTGACGAGGGCGATGCCGACCATCAGGGCGGCGGCGGTGATCGCCGTGCGGCGCGGGTTGCGCCCGGAGTTGAGCCGGCCCAGCCTGCCGGGCACCGACCAGGCGAACAGGGCGCCGAGCAGGGACACCACCGGACGGCTGATCAGCGGGGTCAGCAGAGCCACGCCGATGAACGACAGCAGCACCCCGCCGAGGATCACCGGCAGCGCGTTGCCGCCCGCGTTGCCGGTCAGCCCGAGGGCCAGCAGCCCACCGCCGGCGGCGGTGACCACCGCACCGGACACGGTGACCTTGGTCAGCGGGCGGTCGGGCGTGGCCACGTCCTGCATGGCGGCGATCGGCGGGATGCGGGCGGCCCGCAGCGCCGGCAGCAGCGCGGCCACCACCGTGATCACCATGCCGACGGCGAACGCGCTGACGACCGCGACCGGTGGCACGCCGACGCCGGCCAGGGGCAGCCCCCCGGCGAACCTGCCGAACAGGAACGCCAGCAGCGCGCCCACCCCGACGCCCGCGCCGAGGCCGAGGACCGAGGCGACCAGGCCGATGGCGAGCGCCTCCAACACCACCGAGCCGATGATCTGCCGGCCGCTGGCCCCGATGGCCCGCATCAGCGCCAGCTCCCGGGTGCGCTGCGCCACGATGATCGAGAACGTGTTGAGGATCAGGAACGTGCCGACCAGCAGCGCCACGGCGGCGAAGCCGAGCAGGACCTTGTTGAAGAAGGACAGGCCCTCCTTCAGGCCGGCCGACGCGTCGGCGGACAGTTGCTCGCCGGTCTTGACCTCGTACTCGGGGCCGAGCGCGCCGGCCACCTCGTCGCGCAGCGTTTCCGGCCGGACCCCGTCGGCGGCGCGCACGGCGACGCTGTTGAAGGTGTCGGGCTTGCCGAGCATCAGCCGCTGCGCCGCCGGGGTGGTGAACATGATCTCGTTCACCCCGCCCATGGAGTCCCGGTCGCCGCTGTAACCGAAGACGCCGACCAGGGTGAAGTCGCGGCGCTTGGACTCGAACGCGGTCAGCGCCCCGACCCGGTCGCCCACCTTCACCTTGGCCGCCTCGGCCAGCGCCGCGTTGACGACGATCTCGTCGTCGGCCTGCGGCGCGCGGCCCTGTCGCAGCTGTAGCAGGTCGCTCTCGCCGGTCCAGTTCTCCCCGAGCTGGGGCGGCCCGAACGAGGTGATCGCCTTGCCGTTGCTGCCGATGAGCCGGGCGCCGTCGGCGACGACCACACCAGTGGCGGTGGCCACCCCCGGGACGCCGCGGACCCGATCCACCACCGAGGCGGGGAAGGCCGGAGCAACCTGCTCGCCCTCGGCCTCGCTCACCGCGATCTTCGGCTTCCCGGCGACGTTCACGTCGATCTCGGCGTACGCGTCGGCGAACACCGCGTCGAAGGAGCGGCCGAGGGTGTCGGTGAGCACGAACGCGCCGGAGACGAACATGACGCCGAGCACCACGGCCAGGCCGGAGAGGATCAGGCGCACCTTGCGCGCCAGCAGGCTCTTGAGGGTCGCCCGGAACATCAGTTACCCACCTCGGTGGGGGTGTCGAGCTTCTTCATCGTGTCCAGCACCGTGTCGGCGGTCGGCTCGATCAGCTCGGAGACGATCTGCCCGTCGGCGAGGAAGACCACCCGGTCGGCGTACGCGGCGGCGGTCGGGTCGTGGGTGACCATGACGATGGTCTGGCCGTGCTCGCGTACCGAGTTGCGCAGGAAGTTCAGCACCTCGGCCCCCGAGCGGGAGTCGAGGTTGCCGGTCGGCTCGTCGGCGAAGATCACCTCGGGGCGGGCGACCAGCGCCCGGGCGCAGGCCACCCGCTGCTGCTGGCCGCCGGACAGCTGCGCCGGGCGGTGGTCCAGCCGGTCCCGCAGCCCGACCGTGTCGATCACCGTGTCGTACCAGGCCGGGTCCGGCTTACGCCCGGCGATCGACATCGGCAGCAGGATGTTCTCCTTCGCCGTGAGCGTGGGCAGCAGGTTGAACTGCTGGAAGATGAAGCCGACCTTGTCCCGGCGCAGCTTCGTCAGCCCGGAGTCGCCCAGCCCCGTCACGGTGGTGTCGCCGATCGACACCGTGCCCCGGGTGACCGCGTCCAGCCCGGCCAGGCAGTGCATCAGGGTCGACTTGCCCGACCCGGACGGGCCCATGATCGCGGTGAACCGTCCCCGCTCGAACTCGGCGCTCACCCCCCGCAGCGCGACGACCTGGGCCTCGCCGCTGCCGTACACCTTCCACACGTCGCTGGCCCGGGCCGCGGCCTGCGCCTGCCGGCCTACCGTCGCCGTCAAGTCATCTACCTCTTCCGTATCTGGCTGGTCGCGCGCACCGGCCCCCGCTGGTCCGGTGCGCCATGTCCTCATCCTCGGTGCCGCGCGGGTGCGATCCGTCCGACTCCGGGCGGAGTGGGGGCGGATTTCCCGCTGCGGGTGGGCCCCGATGCCGGCTCAGGGTTGTCCCCGACTGCTACCGCCCGCGACGGCGGCGCCGCCGCCGCGGTGGACGGTAGGGCGTGACGCCACGTCAGGGTCACACCACGCCCGACCGTCTCTGGTCACGGTAGGTGACGAAGGCAACGCGGGCGTCGTCCCGCCGGCGACCCCGGTGGTACGCGCGGCGCGGCAGCCGCGACCGCGCCGGCTACGCCCGCGGACGTACCAGGCCCGACTCGTACGCCAGCACGACGGCCTGCACCCGGTCGCGCAGCCCCAGCTTCGTCAGCACGTGCCCGACGTGGGTCTTGATGGTGGTCTCGCTGACCGACAGCGCCTGGGCGATCTCGGCGTTGGACAGCCCCCGGGCCACCTGGACGAGGACCTCCCGCTCGCGCTCGGTGAGCGCGCCGAGCGCCTTCGGCGGGGTGGCCGCCGGGTCGGGCAGCACGTCGGCGAAGCGGTCCAGCAGCCGCCTGAGGATCCGCGGGGCGACCACCGCCTCGCCGGCGGCGACCGTGCGGATCGCGGTGATCAGGTCCTCGGCCGGCACGTCCTTGGCCAGGAAGCCGCTGGCCCCGGCGCGCAGCGCGCCCACCACGTACTCGTCCAGGTCGAAGGTGGTCAGGATCAGCACCCGCACCGGCAGCCGGGCGTCGACGATGGCCCGGGTCGCCGCCACCCCGTCCATCCGGGGCATGCGGATGTCCATCAGCACCACGTCGGGCAGCAGCCGGCGGGACAGCTCCACCGCCTCCAGCCCGTCCCCGGCCTCGGCGACGATGTCCAGGTCGTCCTCGGAACCCAGCACCATCCGGAAGCCGGTGCGCAGCAGCGGCTGGTCGTCGGCGAGCAGGATCCGCACCGGCCGCGCCGGGCCCGCGCCCCCGGTCATCGCCTGCCCCCGTCGCGCCCGCCCCGGTCAGGTTGGTCGTGACGCGGCAGCTCCCTGGACCCTCCGCTCATCGGGCAACGGTAGCCGTCGGCGGGGCCGGATCACCGGAGCCGGCGGTGAACCCCGTCTCCTGCACAGGCAGGGGGCTCACTCGTCCGCGCCCGGGGCCGCGGGCCGCGACCGGGCGTCGACCAACGGGTCGGCCGCGCCCGCGTCGGCGGGGAACGGCGGCGGGGTGCCCCCGAAGCTGGGGCACAACGCCCGATGGTTGCACCAGTCGCAGAGCCGGCTCGGGCGAGGCCGGAAATCCTGCCGTTGCGTGGCCGCCTCGATCGCCTGCCACAGCGCCACCACCGTGCGCTCGAACCGCAGCAGCTCCTCGGCGTCCGGGGTGTAGTCGCACACCTCGGCGTCCTTGAGGTAGAGCAGCCGCAGCACGCGGGGCACCACCCCGCGGGTGCGCCACAGCACCAGCGCGTAGAACTTCAGCTGGAACAACGCGCGGGCCTCGAACGCCTCCCGGGGCGCGCCGCCGGTCTTGTAGTCGACCACCCGCAGCGCGCCGTCCGGGGCGACGTCGAGGCGGTCCAGGTAGCCGCGGATCAGCAGCTCGCCGTCGACCACGGCGGAGATCAGCGCCTCCCGCTCCGCCGGCTCCAGCCGGCGCGGATCCTCCACCGTGAAATAGCCGCGCAGCAGCCCGGCCGCCGAACGCAGGAACTCGGCCGTGCCCGCGGCGTCGGCGGCGTCGAACAGGGCGGCCAGCTCCGGCTGCTCGGCGACCAGCCGGTCCCACTGCGGGGCGACCAGGTCGCCGGCCGCCTCCGGCGTGCGGGCGGCGGCCGGCAGGTCGAACAGCCGCTCCAGCACGGCGTGCACGAGCGTGCCCCGGGCCTGCTCCACGCTGGGCCGCTCCGGCAGCCGGTCGATGCTGCGGAACCGGTAGAGCAGCGGGCAGGTCTTGAAGTCCGCCGCCCGCGACGGCGACAGCGACGCCCGGACCGTCGCCGGCACCTCCGCCGTGGCCCGCGCCTGCTGCTGATCGATCGCCGGTTCCGCCGTCATGCCCGGAAGGTTAGGCCACCGGTCCGACACCGGCCGACCCGCCGCTCCGGCCGGTGTCCGCCACCGGCCGGTCCGTAGCATCGGGACGATGGAGCAGCAGACGACCCGGCCGTCCCGCCGACCGCAGCGGCGCCTCGGCCTCACCGTCGGCCGGGTGTTCGGGGTGCCGCTGCGGCTGGACGTCTCCACGCTGCTGCTGACCCTGCTGGTCACGGTCCTGTACGCCGAGTTCGCCCGCCGCCAGCTCGAGCTGTCCCAGCTCGGCGGCTACCTGATCGGCCTCGGGTTCGTCGTCTCGCTGCTCGGCTCCGTGCTGCTGCACGAGCTCGGCCACGCGCTGACCGCCCGCCGGTACGGCATCGGTGTGCGCGGGATCACCCTGGAACTGCTCGGCGGGTACACGGAGATGGACCGCGACGCTCCCACCCCCCGGGTGGACCTGCTGGTGTCGCTGGCCGGGCCGGCGGTGTCCGCGGCGCTCGGCGCGGTCGCGGTCGCCGCCACCCTCGCCCTGCCCGACCGCACCGTGGCCGACCAGTTGGCCTTCCAGCTCGCGGCGAGCAACGTCATCGTCGCGGTGTTCAACATCCTGCCCGGGCTGCCGCTGGACGGCGGCCGGGCGCTGCGCGCCGCCGTGTGGGCGTTCACCCGGGACCGGCACACCGGCACCGAGGTGGCCGGCTGGGTCGGCCGGGCCGTCGCGCTCGGCACCGCCGCCGGGGTCGTCGTCCTCACCGTCGAGCGGGTGCTGGCGCCGCTGGCGCTGCCGCTGATGCTGCTGGTCGCGGTGACCCTGTGGCGCGGCGCCGGGCAGTCCATCCGGTTCGCCCGGATCAGCCGCCGGTTCCCGCTGATCGACCTGGCGCGGCTGGCCCGCCCGGTGCTGCCGGTGCCCACCGGCACGCCGCTGGCCGAGGCGCAGCGCCGCCGCGCCGAGAGCGGGCGGCCGGACGCGGCCCTGACCGTCACCGACGGCTCCGGGCGGCCGGTCGCCCTGGTCGACCCGGTCGCCGCCGACGCCGTACCCCCGGCGCGCCGGCCCTGGATCGCGGTCGACGCGGTGGCCCGATCCCTGGCCGGCCTGCCCACCCTCCCGGTCGGCCTCGACGGCGAGCGGGTGATGGAGACGGTGCAGACCCACCCGGGCGCACAGTACGTCGTGACGGCAGGCGAAGATGTCGTCGGCGTTCTGCACATCGCGGATCTGGCGCAGCTCCTGGAACCCGGACGGAAGACGAACACGTGACCGCACATCCCCCCGCCCTCCCGGCCGACCCCGGCACCCCGGCGTACGCCGACACCCCGGCGTCGCCGCCCGTTCACCGGGGCCCGTTCCGCCCCGGCGACCGGGTGCAGTTGACCGACCCGAAGGGGAGGATGCACACGATCACCCTGGAGCCGGGCAAGGCGTTCCACACCCACCGCGGCATCCTGGAGCACGACGCGCTGATCGGGCAGCCCGACGGCAGCGTGGTCACCACCTCCGGCGGCGGGACGGCCTTCCTCGCGCTGCGCCCGCTGCTGGCGGACTACGTGCTGTCCATGCCCCGCGGCGCCCAGGTGATCTACCCGAAGGACTCGGCGCAGATCGTGGCCATGGGCGACATCTTCCCCGGCGCGAAGGTGCTGGAGGCCGGCGCCGGCTCCGGCGCGCTGAGCTGCTCCCTGCTGCGGGCGGTCGGCACCACGGGCGAGCTGCGCTCGTACGAGTTGCGCGAAGACTTCGCCCACATCGCCCGGCGCAACGTCGAGGCGTTCTTCAACGGGCCCCACCCCGCGTGGCGGCTGCACGTCGGCGACGTCGCCGAGTGCCGCGAGACCGGCTTCGACCGGATCATCCTGGACATGCTCACCCCGTGGGAGATGCTCGACATGGTCGAGCGGGCGCTGCTGCCCGGCGGGGTGCTCATCGGGTACGTCGCCACCACCCCGCAACTGTCCGAGCTGGTGGAGGCGCTGCGCGAGCGCGGCGGCTGGACCGAGCCGCGGGCCTGGGAGTCGCTGGTGCGCGACTGGCACGCCGAGGGCCTGGCGGTGCGCCCCGACCACCGGATGATCGCGCACACCGCGTTCCTCGTCTCCGCCCGCAAGCTCGCCCCCGGCGTCACCGCCCCGCCGCGGCGGCGCAAGCCGAGCAAGGGCGCCGAGGCGTACGCGCAGCGGCGGCAGGCGTTGCGGGAGGCCGAGACGGCCCGGCAGGCGGTCGCGGCGCCGGCCGCCGAGGCAGAGGCCCCGGTGGCGCCGTGAGCGCGGGGGCTGAGCGGGTTCTGCGGGCCGCGCGGCGCGAACCAAGATGCCGCGGTGAGCGTGAGGAGTGAGTGGGGTTGCTAGCCCCGCAGTCGGGAGCCGGGGAGGCGGCATGAGCGAGCGCAGCGAGGTGCCGGCATGAGCCAGCCGGGCTACGGCGGTCAGGACGTGCCGGCGGTGTTTCCCGACTGGTCGCCGTACCAGGACCTGGAGTCGGCGGCGCGGGCGTACCTGCGGGACCCGGACATCGCGCTGGAGGCCCTCGGCGGGGTGCTGCGCGGCGCGTCCGTGCTGGGCTTCACCCTGGAACGCTTCGTCAACGAGGTCAACGGGGTGTGGCAGGAGGTGGTGGTCTGCGACGGCAGCCGCCTCGTGCTCTGGCACGGCGAGGACGTGCCGCCGGGGGAGGGGCCGCCCGGGTCGATGACGTCGTCGCTGCGGGTGGTGCCGGTCTCCACCGTCACCGAGGTGGGCTGCCGGCGGCGGCTCACCCGGGCCGACAGCGGCGCGGTCCGCGTCGACAGCATCGACGTGTACCTGCTGCTCACCTCGCTGGACGAGGCGCCGCCGGGCGACGAGGTCGTCGGCGCGCCCCGGCACGACGCGCTGCGCTTCGGCAAGACCCTCGACGACGGCGGGGCCGGGCAGATCGCCCGACTGGAGGAGTTCGCCCGGCTGGTCGCCTCGGTGGTCGGCCGTCCGGTGCTCTGAACGGCTCACCCCGCCGTCCGGCGGGCGGCGGGGGTGGGAACGCCTCCTCGTCCGGGCGGATCAGTCCTCGGCGTCCGGGCCGGCCACCTCGACGCCGTCGCCGGCGCGCACCACGTGGATGCACTCGCCCGGGCACTCCTTCGCCGAGTCGATCACCTCGAGGCGCAGGTGCTCGGGCACGTCCACCCGGCTGCCGGGGGTCAACCGCAGCTCGCCGTCGGCACCCTTGACGTAGGCCAGACCGTCGACGTCGAACTCGAAGACCTCCGGCGCGTACTGCACGCACAGCCCGTCGCCCGTGCACAGGTCCTGATCCACCCAGACCTGAAGCTCGTCCGTCGCGACCTCGGCCACCGGCGCACCCCCCATGTTCTCCCGTCCCACGCCCTGACGGTACCCGAACGCCCGGACCAGCCCCTCCGGCCACCCGCGCCGATCAAGGTTCGGTGATGAGGGCGTTGCGTGGGGCCGAATCGGCCTCACAGCGGCTAGTGTTAGGGCAGAACGTTCAAGCCCCCCGGGGAGGTGGGACGTGGCACGCAGCGACGACGCGGACTCGCGCGCCGCACGGTGGGAGAAGGAGGCCCACGATCTCTCCACGCAGGTCGCGTTCCTTCAAGAGGAACTCGCTCTGGTGCGGCGCAAGTTGACCGAAAGCCCCAGACACGTCCGGCAGCTCGAGGAGCGGCTGGCGGCCACCCAGGCCCAGTTGGCGCGGCTGACCGAGAACAACGAACGGCTCGTGAGCACCCTCAAGGAGGCGCGGGCGCAGATCGTGACGCTCAAGGAGGAGATCGACCGCCTTGCGCAGCCGCCGAGCGGTTACGGTGTCTTCCTGGCGCGGCACGACGACGGCACGGTGGACATCTTCACCGGCGGTCGCAAGCTGCGGGTGGCCGTCTCACCCTCGCTCGACGCGACGGAGTTGAAGCGCGGCCAGGAGGTCCTGCTCAACGACGCGCTCAACATCGTCGACGCGTTCGGCTACGAGCGGGTCGGCGAGGTGGTCATGCTCAAGGAGGTGCTCGCCGGCCCCGGCGGCGCCCCGGGCGACCGGGCGCTGGTGGTGTCCCACTCCGACGAGGAGCGGATCGTGCACCTCGCCGACTCCCTGATCGGCTCGCCGATCAGGGCCGGCGACTCGCTCATGATCGAGCCCCGCTCGGCGTACGCGTACGAGCGGATTCCCAAGAGCGAGGTCGAGGAACTGGTCCTGGAGGAGGTGCCCGACGTCGACTACACCGACATCGGCGGCCTCCACGCGCAGATCGAGCAGATCCGCGACGCGGTGGAACTGCCCTTCCTGCACGCCGACCTGTTCCGGGAGCACCAGCTCCGCCCGCCCAAGGGCATCCTGCTCTACGGGCCGCCCGGCTGCGGCAAGACCCTGATCGCCAAGGCGGTGGCCAACTCCCTGGCTAAGAAGATCGCCGAGAAGCGGGGCGAGGAGAAGCACACCAGCTTCTTCCTCAACATCAAGGGCCCGGAGCTGCTCAACAAGTACGTCGGCGAGACCGAGCGGCACATCCGGCTGATCTTCCAGCGGGCCCGGGAGAAGGCCGGCGAGGGCACCCCGGTCATCGTGTTCTTCGACGAGATGGACTCGGTGTTCCGCACCCGCGGCTCCGGCGTCTCCTCGGACGTGGAGAACACGATCGTCCCGCAGTTGCTCAGCGAGATCGACGGCGTGGAGGGGCTGGAGAACGTCATCGTCATCGGCGCCTCCAACCGGGAGGACATGATCGACCCGGCCATCCTGCGCCCGGGCCGGCTCGACGTGAAGATCAAGATCGAGCGGCCGGACGCCGAGGCGGCCAAGGACATCTTCTCCAAGTACATCCTGTCGGGCCTGCCACTACACGCCGACGACCTGGCCGAACACGGCGGCGACCCCAACGCCACCGTCGCCGCCATGATCGACGCCGTGGTGCTGCGGATGTACTCCGAGACCGAGGAGAACCGCTTCCTCGAGGTCACCTACGCCAACGGCGACAAGGAAGTCCTCTACTTCAAGGACTTCAACTCCGGCGCGATGATCCAGAACATCGTCGACCGGGGGAAGAAGATGGCCATCAAGGAGTTCCTCACCTCCGGGCGCAAGGGGCTGCGCCTGCAGCACCTGCTCGACGCCTGCGTCGACGAGTTCCGGGAAAACGAGGACCTGCCCAACACCACCAACCCCGACGACTGGGCCCGCATCTCGGGGAAGAAGGGCGAGCGGATCGTCTACATCCGCACGCTCGTCTCCGGCGGCAAGGGCGCCGAGGCCGGCCGGTCGATCGAGACCGCCAGCAACACCGGTCAGTACCTGTAGGACAGCGGCACGCCCCGGGGCCCGCGACCACCCGTCGCGGGCCCCGTCGCGTCTCCGCCCGCCGGCGACACCCGATCGCCGGCATGCCCGCCGTGCCCCCACACCGCGTGGCGCCGACTACGCTCGACGTGACGGGGGACCGGGTCGGGCGAGTGGAGCGGTAGGTCGATGAGCGTTAGACGGATCATGGGCACCGAGGTCGAGTACGGCATCTCTGTGCCCGGCCAGGCCGGGGCCAACCCGATGGTCACCTCCTCTCAGGTGGTCAACGCGTACGGGGCGCGCCCCGAGCTCAACCGCGGCGGCCGGGCCCGCTGGGACTACGAGGAGGAGTCGCCGCTGCGCGACGCTCGCGGCTTCACCTACTCCGGCGCCGCGTACGACCCGGCCGAGGCCCTCGCCGACGAGGACCTGGGCCTGGCCAACGTCATACTCACCAACGGCGCCCGGCTGTACGTCGACCACGCCCACCCCGAGTACTCCACCCCCGAGGTCACCAACCCCCTCGACGTGGTGCGGTGGGACAAGGCGGGCGAGCGGGTGATGGCCGAGGCGGCCCGGCGGGCGGCCACCATCCCGGGCACCCAGCCCATCCACCTGTACAAGAACAACACCGACAACAAGGGCGCCAGCTACGGCGCACACGAGAACTACCTGATGCGCCGGCAGACGCCGTTCGCCGACATCGTGGCGTACCTGACGCCGTTCTTCGTCACCCGGCAGATCGTCGCCGGCGCGGGCCGGGTCGGCATCGGCCAGGACGGCGGCCAGAGCGGCTTCCAGATCTCCCAGCGCGCCGACTTCTTCGAGGTCGAGGTGGGGCTGGAGACCACCCTCAAGCGGCCCATCATCAACACGCGCGACGAGCCGCACGCCGACGCCGACAAGTACCGGCGGCTGCACGTGATCATCGGCGATGCCAACCTGTCGGAGATCTCCACGTACCTGAAGGTCGGCACCACCGCGCTGATCCTCACCATGATCGAGGAGAAGGCCCTCGGGCCGGACCTCGGCATCGCCGACCCGGTCTCGGAGCTGCGCGCGGTCAGCCACGACCCGTCGCTGAAGCACCTGATGCGGCTGCGCGACGGGCGCCGCCTGACGGCCCTGGACGTGCAGTGGGCGTACTTCGAACGGGTGAAGTCCTTCGTGGACGACCGGTACGGCGCCGACGCCGACGAGCAGACGGTGGACGTGCTCGCCCGCTGGGAGAGCGTGCTGGACCGGCTCGGCCGCGACGCCTTCCTGTGCGCCGATGAGCTGGACTGGGTGGCGAAGCTGCGGCTGCTGGAGGGCTACCGGGAGCGGGAGAAGCTGGGCTGGGGCGCGCACAAGCTCCAACTGGTCGACCTGCAGTACTCCGACGTCCGGCCGGAGAAGGGGCTCTACCACCGGCTGGTGTCCCGCGGGGCGATGAAGACGCTGCTGGCCGAGGAGCAGACCCGTACCGCGATGACGGAGCCGCCGGAGGACACCCGGGCCTACTTCCGGGGCCGCTGCCTGGCGCAGTACGCCTCGGAGGTGGTCGCCGCGAGCTGGGACTCGGTCATCTTCGACGTGGGCCGGGAGTCGCTGGTGCGGGTGCCGATGATGGAACCCGAGCGGGGCACCCGCAAGCACGTCGGCGCGCTGTTCGACCGGTGCGTCAGCGCCAAGGATCTGCTGGAGACGCTGACGGGCGGCTGAGCCGTCGCCGACGCGGGCCCGCCGCGCGCCGGAAGCCGGCGCGGGGCGGGCTTTTCGTCGTCTCCGCGAGGTAAGTTCGTCGGAGACGATCGTGGAGGAGGCAGCAATGGCCACTCGTGACAGCGGCGGGCAGTCGCAGTCGGGCAAGTCCCGGCAGGGCGAGGAGATCGAGGACGTCACCACCGAGGCGAACCCGGAGGTCGCCGAGCGGCACGCCGAGATCACCGAGGACGTCGACGACCTGCTCGACGAGATCGACTCCGTCCTGGAGGAGAACGCAGAGGAATTCGTGAGGGGTTATGTCCAGAAAGGGGGAGAATAGGGTAGAATGTCCGATTTGTCTAGCGAATCGGACAAGACCTGCCCGCAGTGCCAGCGCCTGTTGCCCGCGACGGAGTTCCATCGCAACCGGCGGCGGGCCGACGGGCTCGCCTTCTACTGCAAGTCCTGCGCGGTGGCCCGCTCGGAGGCGAGCCGCCGCAAGCGCGGGATCGGCCCGCAGCGGAAGACGGCCGTCGCGGTGCCCGGCGGGATGAAGTGGTGCCCGGACTGCGACCAGGTCAAGCCCCTCGAGGACTTCCCCCGCACGAGGAAGGCCAGTGGCCGGCACAGCTACTGCAAGCCCTGCCACAACGCCCGCGGCAAGGAGACGGCGCAACGGCTCTACGGCGGCACTCGCGAGTACCACCTGCGGCGGCGCTACGGGATCGGGGAGAAGGAGGTCCAGGAGCTCCTCGCCGAGCAGGGCGGCGTCTGCGCGGTCTGCGGCGACCCCGATCCGGAACATGTGGACCACGATCATCGCACCGGCTGGGTGCGCGGGATACTCTGCTTCAACTGCAACGGTGGTCTTGGCCAGTTCCGTGACAGTCCTACGAGGCTGGCCAGGGCGATCACGTACCTGAGAGGAACCACGTGGCAGCGGGTTTTGATCCATCCGGGCGTCTACCAGATGTGTTCACCAACGCGGGGACGTCCTCCTTCACAGCGTTCCTGAGCAAGGTGGCCCCCGAGATGCTGCCCGGCCGCCGGCCGCTGCCGCCGGGCATGGCCGCCGACCTGGCGCCGCACGCGACCACCATCGTGGCCATCTCGGCCGCCGGTGGCGTGGTGATGGCCGGCGACCGCCGGGCCACCATGGGCAACCTGATCGCCCAGCGGGACATCGAGAAGGTGCACCCGGCGGACGCGTACTCGCTGGTCGGCATCGCCGGCACGGCGGGCATCGGCATCGAGCTGATGCGACTGTTCCAGGTGGAGCTGGAGCACTACGAGAAGATCGAGGGCGCGATGCTCTCGCTCGACGGCAAGGCCAACCGGCTGGCCTCGATGATCCGCGGCAACCTCGGCGCGGCGATGCAGGGCCTCGCGGTCGTCCCGCTCTTCGCCGGCTTCGACCTGGCCGCCGGCGACCCGGCGAAGGCCGGCCGGATCTTCAGCTTCGACGTCACCGGCGGTCCGTACGAGGAGACCGGCTACGACGCGATCGGTTCCGGCTCGTTGTTCGCCAAGTCGGCGCTGAAGAAGCGGTTCCGCGCCGGGCTGTCGGTCGACGACGCGGCGCGGCTCGCGGTCGAGGCGCTCTACGACGCGGCCGACGACGACACGGCGACCGGCGGCCCGGACCTGACCCGCCGGATCTACCCGGTGGTCATGACGGCGACGGCGGAGGGCACCCACCGGCTCACCGACGCCGAGACGGCCGCGATCGCCGAGGCCGTGGTCTCCGGCCGGATGGAGAACCCGGGCGGCTGAGCCGTCCCGTCCGCACCCTGTCAGCAGTCGTCAGCACAGCTCCCTAAGGAGAACCGCCGCCGTGGCCATGCAGTTCTACGCCTCGCCCGAGCAGATCATGCGCGACCGCTCCGAGCTGGCCCGCAAGGGCATCGCCCGGGGGCGCAGCGCGGTGGTCCTGAGCTACGAGGGCGGGGTGCTCTTCGTCGCGGAGAATCTGTCCAGCACCCTGCACAAGGTCAGCGAGATCTACGACCGGATCGGCTTCGCGGCCGTCGGCCGGTACAACGAGTTCGAGAACCTGCGTCGCGCCGGCGTCCGGATGGCCGACCTGAACGGCCTGAGCTACGACCGGCGTGACGTGACCGGTCTGGCGCTGGCCAACGCGTACGCGCAGACCCTCGGCGCGATCTTCACCGAGCAGTCGAAGCCGTTCGAGGTGGAGATCTGTGTGGCCGAGGTGGGCGCGACGCCGGAGAAGGACGCGCTGTACCGGCTGACGTACGACGGGTCGGTCAATGACGAGCCGGGCCGGATGGCGATGGGCGGGCAGGCCGAGGCGATCTCCGGCGTGCTCAAGTCGGAGCACCGGGCCGACATGTCGCTCGGCGAGGCGGTCAAGGCGGCCGTGAAGGCGCTGGGCAGCGTCGGCGGCGAGGGCGGGGCGGCCCGTACGATCGCCGCGAACCAGCTGGAGGTGGCGGTCCTGGACCGGCGCCGGGTGGGGCGTACGTTCCGGCGGATCACCGGGGCGGCGCTGACCGCGCTGCTGGACGGCGACTCCGCGCCGGAGTCGGCGCAGGAGCGCCCGGAGACCCCGGCGACGCCGACGGAGGAGGCGAAGAAGCCGACCACGTCGGCCGGCTCGGCGGACCTGGAGGGCCAGGCCGAGTAGCCGCCGCGCCGTTCCGCGCGGGCGCGACCGGCGCCCTTTGGTCGTCTGACGGGGGAGGAGACAACACGCCGAGGCGTGCCCTCCTCCACCTCAGGCGGTCGAGGGGCGCCGTCTTTCGGTCACGCGGAGCGTGCCCGCCGGTGACGGGCCGTTGTGGTCCGGTGCGTTCAGCGCTGCCCAACTGGGGCCTCGGAAGGCTAATGTCACATCATGGAGCGGCGAATCTTCGGCCTCGAGACCGAGTACGGCGTCACCTGTACCTACCGCGGGCAGCGGCGGCTGTCCCCTGACGAGGTTGCCCGGTACCTGTTCCGCCGCGTGGTGTCGTGGGGCCGGTCGAGCAACGTGTTCCTGCGCAACGGCGCCCGGCTCTACCTGGACGTCGGGTCGCATCCGGAGTACGCGACGCCGGAGTGCGACTCGGTGGTGGACCTGGTGGCGCACGACCGGGCGGGCGAGCGGATCCTGGAGGGGCTGCTCGTCGACGCGGAGAAGCGGCTGCACGACGAGGGCATCGCCGGTGAGATCTACCTGTTCAAGAACAACACCGACTCGGCCGGCAACTCGTACGGCTGCCACGAGAACTACCTGGTCTCCCGGCACGGGGAGTTCGGCCGCCTGGCGGACGTGCTGATCCCGTTCCTGGTCACCCGGCAGTTGATCTGCGGTGCGGGCAAGGTGCTGCAGACCCCGCGCGGGGCGGTGTACTGCCTGTCGCAGCGGGCCGAGCACATCTGGGAGGGCGTGTCGTCGGCGACCACCCGGAGCCGGCCGATCATCAACACGCGGGACGAGCCGCACGCGGACGCGGAGCGGTACCGGCGGCTGCACGTCATCGTCGGCGACTCGAACATGAACGAGGTCACCACGCTGCTGAAGGTCGGCTCCGCGGACATCGTGCTGCGGATGATCGAGGCGGGGGTGGTGATGCGGGACCTGACGCTGGAGAATCCGATCCGGGCGATCCGCGAGGTGTCGCACGACATCACGGGCCGGCGTAAGGTGCGGCTGGCCTCCGGCAAGGAGGTCAGCGCGCTGGAGATCCAGCAGGAATACCTCGCGAAGGCGACGGAGTTCGTGGAGCGCCGGGGCGGGGATCAGACGGCCAAGCGGGTGGTGGAGCTGTGGGGCCGGGTGCTGCGTGCGGTGGAGACCGGTGACCTGGAGCCGGTGTCCCGGGAGATCGACTGGGTGACGAAGCTGCGGTTGATCGAGCGGTACCAGCGCAAGCACGACCTGCCGTTGTCGCATCCGCGGGTGGCGCAGATGGACCTGGCGTACCACGACCTGCGGCGCGGCCGTGGCCTGTACGGGCTGCTGGAGCGGCGCGGGGAGGTGGACCGGGTGGCCACCGATCCGGAGATCTTCGAGGCCAAGGAGACGCCGCCGCAGACGACGCGGGCGCGGCTGCGGGGTGAGTTCATCCGGCACGCGCAGGAGAAGCGGCGCGACTTCACGGTGGACTGGGTGCACCTGAAGCTCAACGACCAGGCGCAGCGCACCGTGCTCTGCAAGGACCCGTTCCGGGCGTACGACGAGCGGGTGGAGCGGCTGATCGCGAGCATGTGACCGTCGGCGGTCCCCGTCCCGCGGTGCTGATCACGGCGGGCGGGGCCGCACGGGTACGCTGGCCGTGCCATGACGACGTCTGAACCTCCCGGCCGGGGCCGGAACGCCGAGAAGCCGACCTGGGTGGAGCGCCGCCGCGAGAAGATCCGTGCCGAGGTCGAGCGGAATCGGCGCGGCGAGTACACGGTGCCGACCTGGGTGCTGGCGGTGGCGTTGGTGCTGATCGTCGGCGCCTGGCTGGCGTTGATCTTCCTGGCCTGACGGTCCGGGTCGCTGTTCGCCGGACGCGGACCCGCGTGTTCGCAGGCCGCGGACCTGCGCGGCCGGCGCTCGGCGCGGACGGCGCGATCTCGACGTGGCGTGCCGCGGCCGGCGCCGCCCGGTCAGCGGATCAGGGCGGCGGCGTGCCGGCCGGCGGCCGCGGCGGCCAGGAAGTACGCGTGGTCGGCGTCGAGCCCCCGGCCCATGGTGGACAGCGGCACGGCGCTGGCACGCAGCGCGGCGTCGAGTCCGTCGGTGGGCACCCGGACGAGGCGGTGCCGGGCGGCGAGGGGCGCGAGGGCGGCGTCGACGTCGCGGGCCAGCGCCGGGTCCAGGCCGTCGGGCACCACCAGGTCCGCCGGGGCGAGGGCGACCCGGCCGTACGCGGTGAGGCTGTGGTGGGACACCCCGCGGTGCCGGGGGCGGGGGTCGGCGGCGGAGATGCGCAGCGAGCCGACGGGCCGCCCGCCGAGGGTGGCGACGGCGTTGACGGCCTCGCCCACGGCCACGCCGGAGTAGCCCCAGCGGGTGC
Organism: Micromonospora sp. B11E3; assembly: GCF_039871625.1. Classification (NCBI taxonomy): domain Bacteria; kingdom Bacillati; phylum Actinomycetota; class Actinomycetes; order Micromonosporales; family Micromonosporaceae; genus Micromonospora; species Micromonospora sp. B11E3. The sequence goes on from NZ_JBDPMC010000068.1 coordinate 34,942, forward strand.
CGGTGCCGAGGTTGCCGGGCCCCTGGGCGAGGATCACCACGTCGGCGGCGAGCACGTGCCGGGCGGCCAGCAGGCCGCTGTGCACGGTGGTGGCCTCCAGGTCCCCGCCGAACGCCTGCCCGACGCTGACGGTGCCGACGAGGTGGTCGCGCAGCCTGTCGAGGGTGCGGGAGAACCAGGCGGGCAGGGCCCCGCCGTCGGTGAGCAGGTACGCGACCCGCGCGTCGGGGGCGTCGGCGCGGATCCCGGCGAGGATGGCCGGGAGGGCGGAGTGCAGGTCGGCGGTGACCACGGGCAGGCCGGCGAGGTCGTCGGCGGCGGCGAGGACGTCCCGGTGGGGGCTGGCCTCCTCGTCGACGCCGAGCAGGATCGGCTGCAGGGGGGTGTAGCGGGCCTTTACCAGGTGCCCGGCGTCGCGGGTGTCGCCGGCCTGGGGCGGGTCGGGGGGCAGCCGGTCGGGCAGGGCCACGACGAGGGCGTACCCGCCGGTGCCGAGGCCCATCAGCAGCGCGCCGGCGTTGAGCAGGACCCGGTCGCCGGGTTCGGGCGAGCCGACCAGCTCCGGGTACGCCAGGGCGCGCATCGTCGTGCCGTCGGCGAGCCGTACGTCAAGCTCCACCGCGCCGGTCCACGCCCGCCGCAGGGTTGTCACGGTTCCGGACCGCCATCGCACCATGGTGCGAAACGCTATCGGCGGCGGGTGCGGTGTCAGGCGGAGGGGTCCTGGGTGTGGCGGGCGCGGCGGGCCCGGGTGCCGAGGCGCGACGGGGTGGGGTCAAAGACTGCTTCGTGTCCCATCATTGATTCTCATCTTTCATATGGGATCATCGGTGGGTGAAGTTGTCCGAGTGGGCGCGTCGGAACGGTGTGCACTACCAGACTGCGTGGTCATGGGCGAAGAACGGGCGGATGCCCGTGCCAGTGGTGAAGACCGACACCGGCCGATACCTCGTCCTCGAACCGGCCGCGG
>NZ_JBDPMC010000069.1:0-35278 GCF_039871625.1 Micromonospora sp. B11E3
AACTCCAAGTACCAAGCCCGCGGACCCAACGTAGACCGGCATAGCTACAAAGCCACCATCGCGATCGACATCATCACAAACCATTGCGAAACACCCGCCGGACCTTAACCGAGCGGCGTTGGGGCTAACCCTGCTACACAGGGTGGATGGGGCGGCGGCGGCGGCCGGGCCGGCCGGGGTGGTGGGCCGCCCTGGCCGTCGCCGCCGCCGTGCCGCTGGCGGCCTGCCCGGCGCCGCGCGGGCCGGCCCCCGCGCCGCCCCCGACGCCCGCCGAGCCGCGCGCGCCGGCCGGCTTCGTCGTCCTGTCCGACGTTGATCCCACGATCGTCTCCGACATCCGGTACGCCACGGCCCACAACTTCGTCGGCCGGCCGATCGCCGGGTACGCCGAGCCCCTGTGCGTGCTCACCCGGCCCGCGGCCGAGGCGCTGAGCCGGGTGCAGCGGGCCGCCCGGGCCGCCGGGCACCGGCTGAAGGTGTACGACTGCTACCGCCCCCAGCGGGCCGTGGCCGACTTCGTGGCCTGGGCGGGGCAGCCCGACGAGCAGCGGATGAAGGCCGAGTTCTATCCCCGGGTGGCCAAGGCGAGGCTGTTCGACGACGGGTACGTCGGCGCCCCCACCGCGCACAGCCGGGGCAGCACCCTGGACCTGACCCTGGTGCCCGACCCGCCGCCGCCCCAACGCCCGTACGTCCCGGGCGAGCCCCTTGTCGCCTGCACCGCGCCGCCCGGCGAGCGCTTCGGTGACAACGGCGTCGACATGGGCACGGGGTTCGACTGCTTCGACCCGCTCGCACACACCGCCGACCCGCGGGTCACCGGCGCGGCCCGGGCCAACCGGGAACTGCTGCGGCGGCTGATGACCGACGGCGGGTTCACCAACTATCCCCGCGAGTGGTGGCACTACCGGTACGATGCCGAGCCGTACCCGGACACGTACTTCGACTTCCCCGTGGCGCGCTCCGCGCTGTGATCGCCGTGGCGCGCTGTCATCCGGGGCCCGGCCGGTGGCTAGGGTCGCAGGTCATGACCACCCAACGCCCCGCCCCGCCCCTGATCGCCGACGAGCGCGAGATGCTGCGCGCCTTCCTCGACTTCCACCGCGCCACCCTGGCCATGAAGTGCGAGGGCCTCACCGACGAGGAGTTGCGCCGCCGGTCGTCGCCGCCGTCGACGCTGAGCCTGCTCGGCCTGGTCCGGCACATGGCCGAGGTGGAGCGCGCCTGGTTCCGGCGGGCGATCAACCGGGAGGACGTCCCGCTGGTCTGGTCGGACAGCGGCGACTTCCAGGAGGCGTACGACGTCTCGTCGGCCAGCGCCGCCGAGGCGTTCGAGGCGTGGCGAGGCGAGGTCGAGCACGCCCGGCGCATCGAGCGGGCGGCCGAGTCGCTGGACGTCCTCGGTCACCAGCCGCGCTGGGGCGAGGACGTTTCGCTGCGCCTGGTGATGCTGCACATGATCCACGAGTACGCCCGGCACAACGGCCACGCCGACTTCCTCCGGGAGGCCATCGACGGCACGGTCGGGGCCTGAGCGGGCCCCCGGCCGGCGGGGCCGTCTCCGCCGGACGGTCGGCCGGTCACGCCGCGCCGGGGGCCGCCCCCTCGCGGGTGCGCAGCGGCAGCCACGCCAGCACGTCGCGGATCTTCGCGTCCCAGTACGCCCAGTCGTGCGCGCCGGGGGAGAAGTCCACGGTCAGCGGCACCCCGCGCCGCCGTGCCGTCTCGACGAACCGGGTGTTGTCGTCGAACAGGAAGTCCTCGGTGCCGCAGGCGACGTACAGCGCGGGCAGGTCGTCGCCGGCGCGCTCCAGCAGCGCCATGGTGTCGTCGTCGCTGCCGGGCACCTGCCGGTCGCCGAACGCCGTGCGCCACACCGCCGGATTTACCGGGCTGGTGGGATGGTCCCGCCGCCGGGCGACGTCCAGCGCCCCGGACAGGCTCGCCGCCGCCGCGAACCGGCCCGGCGCCCGCAGCGCCCACTTCACCGCCCCGTACCCGCCCATGGACAGTCCCGCGACGAAGGTGTCCTCCCGGCGCTCGGAGAGCCGGAAGAACGACCGGCACACCTCGGGCAGTTCGGCGCTGAGGAACGTCCAGTACCGGTTGCCGTTCGCCTCGTCGGTGTAGAAACTCCGCCCGGCCTGCGGCATCACCACGGCCAGCCCCAACGGCGCGACGTACCGCTCGATCGACGTGCGCCGGGTCCAGATCGTGTCGTCGTCGCTGAGCCCGTGCAGGAGATACAGCACGGGCGGGTCGCCGGCGGGCGCACTGGCGGCCAGCCCGATCTGGGAGCCGCCCCGCTCGGGCAGGAGCACGGTCATCGAGGTGCCCATGCCCAGCGCCTCGGAGTGGAAGTCGCACCGGATCAACGCCATGAGCGCCGATGCTACGCGGACGCCCCCGGCCCCGCCGCCGTCCCCGGCGGCCGGAGGAACTTCGGCCGGGACGTCCGAGAGGGTAGATCATCGGTTTACCAGCCTGTAACGTCCAGGATGCTGGAGCTGTCACAGAGAAGTGGGAGTCAGTGGTGAGCGACGTGTCGACGGCGCTGGGTGTGCGCCTCTACCCCGACCTGGTCGAGCTGGGTGGGCTCGCGTCCGCGCTGGCCCTCACGGCCACCCGGCTCCAGCTCGACGCGGGCCGGATCAGCGCCCCCGAACAGGGCCGCGGCCGCTTCACCTGCGCCTGGCTGACCTCCGAGCGGGGGACCGTCACGGTCAGGCTGGGCTCCCAGGCCCGGTACTTCATGGTCGACCTGGCGACCGACGGCGGGACCAGGGCCTGCGGGGACACGATCGACCTGGACCAGGTCGTGCGGGTGGCCGCCGCGTGGCGCGACGGGACGTCCCTGGCCGACCTCAGCGCCCGGTTCCGCTTCGTCGACCACGTCAGCACCGCCCCGGTCGCCGAAACGGCCTGACCGGTACGTCCGCACCGGGCCCGCCGGGTGGTGGGCCCGTTCGCGGCAGCTTCCGCCGGCAGCGAGGTGGGCCCGTCGCGGCGGTTCCCGCCGGCCCCGACCGGCGCCGGCGATATCAATTGTGGCCACCGCGACCCTGGCCTACGGTGAACGGGCAACGTCGAACGCACGAGCCGGAGGAGGTCGCCGTGGCGAAACGCATCCGCACCCAGGCCCAGCGGCCTACGCCGCGCGGCGGTGCCCGGCTGCGCGCCGGCACACCAGCCCGGGGCCGGCGGCGACCGGGGTGGCGGCGCGGATAGCGCCCCACGACCCGCGCAGCCGTCCGACCCGACCGGGGCCGGGCGGCTTTCTCGTCCACCGGCCCCCAACGGTGGAAACCCTCACCTGGCGTCCCTCAGGGACGATCCCGCGTTGTAGCGCAGCCTGGGCAGCGCGTCACCCCGCCACGGTGAAGATCGCCGGTTCGAATCCGGCCAACCGCTCCACAGAGGAAAGACCGACCAAGGAGACGACGATGGTATTCACCCCCCTGCCGGGCACCCGCGCGCCCGTACGGGTCTGGACCGACCCGTACGGCATCGAGCCGCAGGCGGCCCAGCAGCTGCGCAACATCGGCGCGCTGCCGTGGGTCGAGGGCGTGGCCGTCATGCCGGACGTCCACTTCGGCAAGGGCGCCACCGTCGGCTCGGTGATCGCGATGCGGCAGGCGGTCTCCCCGGCCGCCGTCGGCGTGGACATCGGCTGCGGGATGTCGGCCGTGTGCACCTCGCTCACCGCCGACGACCTGCCCGACGACCTCGCCCCGCTGCGCGCCGCGATCGAGGCGGCGATCCCGGTCGGCTTCGCCAAGCACGACGACGCGGTCGACCCGCGCCGGATCCGGGGGCTGGAGCAGCGCGGCTGGGACGACTTCTGGCGGCGCTTCGGCACCCTCGACAAGCGGGTGGCGCAGCTGGAGACGCGCGCCCAGCAGCAGCTGGGCACCCTCGGCGGGGGCAACCACTTCATCGAGGTCTGCCTGGAGCAGGGCGGCCCCGACGCCGGGCGGGTCTGGCTGATGCTGCACTCCGGGTCGCGCAACATCGGCAAGGAGCTGGCCGAGCGGCACATCGGCATCGCCCGGCGGCTGCCGCACAACGCCGACCTGCCCGACCGGGACCTCGCGGTGTTCCTCGCCGGCACGCCGGAGATGGAGGCGTACCGCCGGGACCTGTGGTGGGCCCAGGAGTACGCGCGGCGCAACCGCGCGGTGATGCTGGCCCTGCTCAGCGGCGTGGTCCGGGACCGCTTCCCGCAGGTGGGCTTCGACGAGCCGATCAGCTGCCACCACAACTACGTGGCCGAGGAGACGTACGGCGGGGTGGACGTGCTGGTCACCCGCAAGGGCGCCATCCGGGCGGGCGCCGGCGACCTGGGCATCATCCCGGGATCGATGGGCACGGGCTCGTACATCGTGCGCGGCAAGGGGAACCCGGACGCGTACTGCTCGGCCTCCCACGGCGCCGGGCGGCGGATGTCGCGCGGGCAGGCGAAGCGGACGTTCAGCACCGAGGACCTGGCGCGGCAGACGGCCGGGGTGGAGTGCCGCAAGGACGCCGGCGTGGTCGACGAGATCCCCGGCGCGTACAAGGACATCACGGAGGTGATGGCCCAGCAGGAGGACCTGGTCGAGGTGGTCGCCCACCTCAAGCAGGTGGTCTGCGTGAAGGGCTGAGCACCGGCCGGCGCCCCACCGTGGGACGCCGGCCAGCCGCGTGGCCGCCGCCCCTGGCGCGGCCCGGCGTCGGGGGGCGCTCAGGGGCGCCGGGCGCGGGCGCCCTTGAGACGGCGGCCCAGCTCCCGGGCGATCTCCCGGTTGGCGTCGCGCTCGGCGATCGCCTGGCGCTTGTCGTACGACTTGCGGCCCTTGGCCAGGCCCAGCTCGACCTTGGCCCACCCGTTGGCGAAGTACATCGACAGCGGCACGAGGGTCAGCCCGCCCTCACGCATCCGGTCCAGGATCCGGTCGATCTCGGTCCGGCGCAGCAGCAGCTTGCGGGTGCGGCGGGGCTGGTGGTTGGTCCAGGTGCCGAAGCCGTACTCGGCGATGTGCAGGCCGTACAGCAGCAGCTCGCCGTCGCGTTCCTGGGCGAAGGCGTCCACCAGCGAGACCCGGCCGGCGCGCAGCGACTTCACCTCCGTGCCGACGAGCACCAGCCCCGCCTCGTACGTCTTGAGGATGGTGTAGTCGTGGCGGGCCTTCCGGTTCGACGCGACGAGGGTGCGTCCGGTCTCCCTGGGCACGATCGGCCTTTCGTGGTGGTGGCGCGTTGTCGGGGTGGGTGGCGTCCTGAAGATTAACCCGGGTGCGGTGCGGGGCCGTGGCGGCCACAATGCCGGGATGGATCACCGAACGATGGTCCGCCTGAGCAAGCGGATGTCCCGGGCGCTGCGCCACGAGCCGCACCGGATCGGGCTGACCCCGGACGGGGCCGGCTGGGTTCCGGTGGACGACCTCCTCGCCGCGATGCGGATCGACCGGGCCGACCTCGACGCCGTGGTGGCCGGCAACGACAAGCAGCGCTTCGCGGTGCGGCGCGGCCCCGACGGGATCGAGCGGATCCGGGCCAACCAGGGGCACACCATCCCCGTCGACCTCGGCCTGGCCCCGCAGTCCCCACCCGACCGGCTCTACCACGGCACCGGCGCCGCGGCGCTGGACTCGATCCGGGCGACCGGCCTGAACCGGGGCGGGCGGCACCACGTGCACCTGTCGCCGGACGTCGACACCGCCCACCGGGTCGGCGCGCGCCGGGGCGGCCCGGTCGTGCTCCTCACCGTCGACGCGGCGGCGATGTCCCGCGCCGGCCACGTCTTCTACCGCAGCGCCAACGGCGTGTGGCTCACCGACGAGGTGCCTCCCGCCTACCTCACCCAGGACGGGTAGGTTTCTTGTCGTACCCGGCGTCCAGCATGGACGCATGGCTGCTCCCGCACTGGCCCACGAGCCCACCCCGCCGCGTGCCCTGCCGCTGCGCGAGGCCCGCACCCGGCTGACCCAGCTCGTCGCGATGGCCGAGCTCACCGACACGGTCACGCTGGTCACCCGCGACGGCGACCCGCGCCCGATCGCCGCGATCGTGCCCGCCCCCGCCGCCCGGACGGCGGCCCAGGCCCGCGCCGACACCGACCGCCTCGCCGCGGTCACCGCCGGCTGGGCCCGCCGCCTCGACGAGCTGCACCGGCAGAGCGGCCGGCGGCACGCCGCCGAGTTGCGGGCGGTGACCGCGGCGCTCGCCGAGGTGTGGGCCGAACTCGACCGCCGGGTGACCCCCGGCAGCGACCCGGCGCTGGCCCGGCTCCGCGCCGCCCACGCTGACCTGCTGCGCGACTGACCCGCGGCGAGCGCCGGGTTATTGCGGTTTCGCCTCGGCCCCGTCCCCCGATAGCATCGCCCGCCGCTCAGCCCAGGGCGGGGAACGGGGGAGGACACCGGGCAGGCCAGCTACCCGCCGATCGAGCCGTACGACCAGGGGATGCTCGACGTGGGCGACGATAACCACGTGTACTGGGCGGTGTCCGGCAACCCGGACGGGGCGCCGGCGCTCGTCGTGCACGGCGGCCCCGGCGCCGGCTCCGGTACGGGCATCCGGCGGCTGTTCGACCCCGCCCGCTACCGCGTCGTGCAGTTCGACCAGCGTGGCTGCGGGCGCAGCACGCCGCACGCCGCCGACCCGGCCACGGACATGCGGCACAACACGACGGAGCACCTGCTGGCCGACATGGAGCGGTTGCGCGAGCACCTGGGCATCGCCCGTTGGCTGCTGTTCGGCGACTCGTGGGGCGCCACCCTGGGCCTCGCGTACGCCCAGCGGCACCCGCGGCGGGTCAGCGCCATCGTGCTGGTCGGGGTGACCATGAGCCGCCGCTCCGAGATCGACTGGCTGTACCGGGGCGTCGGCCGGTTCTTTCCGGAGCAGTGGCAGCGGTTCCGCGACGCGGTGCCGGAGGCCGACCGCGACGGGGATCTCCTCGCCGCGTACGCACGGCTCCTGGGGCACCCCGACGTCGAGGTGCGGCACCGGGCCGCGAACGCCTGGCTGGCGTGGAGGACGCGGTCATCTCGCTGGAGGCCAACGGCCGGCCGAACGCCTACAGCGACCGGCCGTCGGACGCCCGGGTGGCGTTCGCCCGCATCTGCGCCCACTACTTCTCCCACGGCGCCTGGCTCGACGAGGACGCCCTGCTGCGCGGCGCCGGGCGGCTCGCCGGCATCCCCGGCGTGCTCGTGCACGGCCGCCTCGACCTCGGCTCGCCGCTGGAGACGCCCTGGTCCCTGGCCCGCGCGTGGCCCGACGCCGAACTGGTCGTGGTCGCCGACTCCGGGCACACCGGCAGCGACACCCTGCGCGGGCACCTGCGCGCCGCCCCCTCGACCGGTTCGCCGCGTCGGCCGGCCGCTGTCCGCTTCCCCCGGGCGGCTGGCGCGACGGGCAGCAACGGCTCGTATCCTGTGCGCGAAGGGTCGATTACTTCCCAGAAGGGGGTCGGTGTGAGCAACCGGATCGAGACGTTGGAGTTCCAGGCGGAGGCCCGCCAACTGCTCCAGCTGATGGTCCATTCGATCTACTCGAACAAGGACGTCTTCCTGCGCGAGCTGATCTCCAACGCGTCCGACGCGTTGGACAAGCTGCGCCTGGAGTCCCTGGTCGACAAGGATCTCGCAGCCGACGTCTCCGACCTGCACGTCGAGATCGAGGTCGACCGCGACGCCCGCACGCTCACCGTCCGGGACAACGGCATCGGCATGTCCCGCGACGACGTCGTCCGGCTGATCGGCACCATCGCCAAGTCGGGCACCGCCGAGCTGCTGGCCAAGCTGCGCGAGTCCCAGGACTCGGCCGCGTCCGCCGATCTGATCGGGCAGTTCGGCGTCGGCTTCTACGCCACGTTCATGGTCGCCGACAAGGTCACGCTGCTGACGCGCCGGGCCGGGCAGAGCGAGGGCACCCGCTGGGAGTCCACCGGCGAGGGCACGTACAGCGTGGAGACCGTCGACGACGCCCCGCAGGGCACCGCCGTCACGGTGCATCTCAAGCCCGAGGACAGCGACGACCACCTGTACGACTACACGGCCGAGTGGAAGATCCGCGAGATCGTCAAGCGGTACTCGGACTTCATCGCCTGGCCGATCCGGATGACCGTCGAGCGCAAGGGCGCCGACGACGAGGTCACCCGCGAGGTGCAGACGCTGAACTCGATGAAGGCGCTGTGGGCCCGCCCGCGCAGCGAGGTCGACGAGGCCGAGTACAAGGAGTTCTACAAGCACGTCAGCCACGACTGGGCCGACCCCCTCGAGACCATCCACATGAAGGGCGAGGGGACCTTCGAGTACGAGGCGCTGCTGTTCCTGCCGTCGCACGCCCCGGTCGACCTGTTCGCCCCGCAGGCCCGCCGCGGTGTGCAGCTCTACGTCAAGCGCGTGTTCATCATGGACGACTGCGAAGCGCTGATGCCCAACTACCTGCGCTTCGTCAAGGGCGTCGTCGACGCGCACGACCTGTCGCTCAACATCTCCCGCGAGATCCTCCAGCAGGACCGCCAGATCAGGGCGGTCCGCCGCCGGCTGGTGAAGAAGATCCTCGCCACGGTCAAGGAGATGAGGACCGAGCACGCCGAGCGCTACCGCACCTTCTGGTCCGAGTTCGGCCCCGCCCTCAAGGAGGGCCTGCTCGACGACCCGGACAACACCGAGGCGATCCTCGACGTCGTCTCCGTCGCCTCCACCCACGACCCGGAGCAGCTGACCGGGCTGCGCGACTACGTCGAGCGGATGAAGGACGGCCAGACCGACATCTACTACATGACCGGGGAGTCCCGGTCGATGATCGAGAACTCGCCGCACATGGAGGCGTTCCGGGCCAGGGGCTACGAGGTGCTCATCCTCACCGACCCGGTGGACGAGGTCTGGGTCGACCGTGTCGGCCAGTTCGACGGCAGGCCGCTGCGCTCGATCGCCAAGGGGCAGGTCGACCTGGACACCGAGGAGGAGAAGAAGGAGGCCGAGGCCGCCCGCGAGCAGCAGCGCCAGGAGTACGCCGACCTGCTGACCTGGATGACCGAGAAGCTCCGCGACAACGTCAAGGAGGTCCGGCTCTCCACCCGGCTGACCACCTCGCCAGCCTGCGTGGTCGGGGACGCGCACGACATCACCCCGACGCTGGAGAAGATGTACCGGGCGATGGGGCACGAGGTGCCGCAGGTCAAGCGGATCCTGGAGCTGAACCCGGGGCACCCGCTGGTGGAGGGGCTGCGCAAGGCCCACGAGCAGGGCGCCGAGTCCGACGCGCTCGCCGAGACCGCCGAGCTGCTGTACGGCATGGCGCTGCTCGCCGAGGGCGGCGAGCTGGCCGACCCGTCCCGGTTCGCCCGCGTCCTCGCCGACCGGCTGGCCCGCACCCTGTAGGGCCGCGGAGGACAGGTACGAGCCGGCCGGCGCCACGACGGCGCCGGCCGGTTCTGCCGTGCGGGCCCCTCTCACGACCGCTGGTTTCGACACCGAAGGTCCACCAGGCCGGGTGTGCCTCCTGTGGAGCTGATGTGGGCGGGAGGTGCCGTGGCCGTCGCCGATGGATGCTCGGCGCGGGGCGTCCGGGACAGCCGCCGGTCGGGCGAGCGGAGACAATGCTCCCGTGCGGGGGTCACGGGTTCGCGGGACGGGATTGGCGGCGGCCGTGTTGCTCCTGCTGGCCGGCTGCTACCAAGAGACGCGGGCCAGTGCTCCGCCCTTCAGGGTCGGGGGTGAAGGCCCGCGCGGGATGGTCGCCAAGGTCCGATCGTGCCCTGTCCAGGATGGTCACAGGTCGGAGCTATGGTGCTCTGTGTGCAGCTTCGGTACAACTACCGGGTTTATCCGACGTCGGGTCAGCAGCAGGCGCTGGCGCGGGCGTTCGTGTCCTGTCCGGAGGGCCCGCCGCGGGCCGTCCGGCCGGTGGAGATCCCGGGGTCGACCCAGGACGATCTGCGGCGCGTCCTGTCCGGTCACGCCGCGCCCACGGAGCAGGGTGTCCGGGCGGCGCTGGCCGGCCTTGACCTCGATCCCCTGATCATCCAGCAGGTCGCGGCGGTGGACGGGGTCGTCGGAGTGGCGCTGCGCGGCAGCCAGTACGACTGCCTGCTGGCCCGCGTCGACGGTGAGCGGGCGGAGGTGTGGCGGCCGAGCCGCGTCCAGCTCGCTCCCGGGGAGTTGAGCTGCACGGCCGACGTCGCCGCGCGCGGGCTGGGCCAGCGCCCGCCGCACTGACCTGAGTGGGGGATGGCTCGCCCCCGCGATGGGCGGGACCGGACGGAAACCACGATGTGTGACCGCCGCCCTGTGTGGGGAGGGCCGGGTCGGAATCGGTCCGTCGGCTGCCATGCACGTCCGGCGCGGCGGCGCACCTCGACTGTGGAGCCCGTCGCCCGAGCGGGTGACGAAGGTGACAAGAGGTGGGCGGCCGTCGCGGATGGTGCCTAACGTCGGTCGGGTCCACGAACGTGGACACCACGGTCGGTAACGCCTAATCCTGCCGCCGGCCGTCGGCACCTTGTCCTCAGGGCAGGAGCGGGGGACCCAACGTTCCTCGGTGCACCGTCACCTCGGGGTGAAGCCGCCACCGGCGGCCGGGCTCCTCGGCCCGAACCCGACAGCTCACCTCGTCGGCGTGGAGGATCACCATGGCAACTGAATACATCGCCCGCCACCGTCGGGTGACCGCTCTCCGTGCCGCCGTCGCCGCGGGCGCCGTCGCCGGGGTCGTCGCCCTGTTCGGGCCCGCCGCCCCGGCCCAGGCCGCGGTCAACTGGGACGCCATCGCCCAGTGCGAGTCCGGCGGCAACTGGCACATCAACACCGGCAACGGCTACTACGGGGGCCTCCAGTTCTCGCAGGGCACCTGGGCCGGCTACGGCGGCAGGAAGTACGCCGCGCGCGCCGACCTGGCGACCCGCGGCGAGCAGATCCGCATCGCCGAGAAGGTGCTCAGGGGCCAGGGCATCGGGGCGTGGCCGACGTGCGGCAGGAAGGGCGGCTCGACCAAGACGTACAGCCCGAGGTCGGAGACGAAGGCCGCCCCGAAGAAGGAGCGGTCCTCGCGTATCGAGAAGCCGGCGTCGCGGAGCAAGCGGGACACCACGAAGGGCGCCCCGGCCACCGGCGGCGGCCGGACCTACGTGGTGCGGTCGGGGGACACCCTGTCGGAGATCGCGCAGGCCAAGGACGTCCGGGGCGGCTGGCGCGCGCTGTGGCAGAGGAACGAGCGGGTGGTGGGCGACCAGCCCGACCTGATCTTCCCCGGCCAGCGGCTCAGCCTCTGACGCACGGTCGTCGGCCGATGCGGCCCGGCGACCCGGCACACCGAAGCGCCCGGCCGGTCCTCCGGCCGGGCGCTCGCGTCCCAGGGCCCGGGGTCGGGGACGCGTGGACTCCGGGCCGGCTGGGTAACACCGGCGGGCATGAGCGCCAGCACGCTGATCAGGCCCGACGAGGCCGCCCCGGGCCGCGTCGGCACCGTCGCGGTGGTCGCCCACCGGAAGAAGACCCTCGGCGGCGGCCTCGACGAGCTGCGCGCCACGCTGGTCGGCGCCGGCGTCGAGGACCTGCTCTGGTACGAGGTGTCCAAGAGCCGCAAGGCGCCGAAGAAGGTCCGCAAGGCGCTCGACAGGGGCGCCGGGCTGGTTTTCGTGTGGGGCGGCGACGGCATGGTGCAGCGCTGCGCCGACGCCCTCGCCGGCACCGGGGTGCCGATGGCGATCCTGCCCGCCGGGACGGCGAACCTCTTCGCCACCAACCTGGGCGTCCCGGCCGACCTGCCCGGGGCGGTGCGGGTGGGCCTCAGCGGCCGGCGGCGCCGGCTCGACCTGGGCCGGCTCAACGGCGAGCACTTCGCGGTGATGGCCGGCGCCGGCTTCGACGGCGAGCTGATCGGCGAGGCCGACCGCCGGCTCAAGGGCCGGCTGGGCCGCCTGGCGTACGTGTGGACGGGGCTGCGGCACGTCCGCGGTGAGCTGGTCCGCACCCGGGTCCGGGTGGACGGGGCCGACTGGTTCGACGGCGAGGCGAGCTGCGTGCTGTTCGGCAACGTCGGCACGATCACCGGGGGCATTCCCGCGTTCGACGACGCCCGCCCCGACGACGGCGCGCTGGAGGTCGGGGTGGCCACGGCGGCCGGCGCGGTGGACTGGGCGCGGACGCTCGGGCGGATGGCCGCCGGCCGCTCGGACGAGTCGCCGTTCGTGCGGATCACCCGGGGCCGGAAGATCACCGTACGGTTCGCCGCGCCGCGGACGTACGAGCTGGACGGCGGGGCGCGGGCGGAGACGAAACGGCTGAAGGTCAGGGTGCGGCCCGGGGCGCTGACGGTCTGCTGCCCCGACGACTGACGGTCGGAGCCCGGTTCACCCGAGGGCCGCGGCGCGCGCCCGGGCGCGGCGTACCACCGCCGGCAGCCGCCGCGCGGCCAGCCGGGCGAGCGCCGCGCAGCCGATCCCCACAGCCAGGGACGCGACCAGCGCCGCCCACCGCGACCAGGGGGCGACCAGCGGCATCACCTGCCAGTGGGTGAGGTAGACGTACAGCGAGCTGCCGGCCAGCAGCGCCGCCGCCCGGTTGACGGTCCGCCGGCTCGGCAGCCGGGGCACCCAGACCAGCAGCGCGAACCCGGCCACGACCAGCGCCTCCCGCGCGGGCTGACCGAAGAACCCGGGCACCGTGAGCAGGGCGGCGGCGGTGACCACGACGCGCCGGGCGGTCGTGTCGGCGCGGGCCGCCGCCCAGCCGAGGGCGAACAGCCAGAACACCACGACGGCGGACGGGACGTGGCCGCGGGCGGCCAGCCCCGGCAGGTCGTACCGGGTGACGAGGCCGAGCGCGGCGAGGGCGAGCGGCAGCGCGAACGGCAGCCGCCGCTCCAGCCGGTCCACCGCGGGCACGGCCAGCAGCGCGACCGCGGCGAGCAGGATGTACACCAGCGCCTCGACGAACCAGAACTGCCACTCGGTGGCCCCGCCGTGCGGCCCGAGGACGCTGTTGAGCAGCAGGACGTTGGTCAGCCCGTAGTCCCCGGTGACCGCGCCGGCCGCGGCGATCCAGAGCACCGCCGGCAGCACCACCCGGGCGATTCCGCGCCCGGCCGAGCGTAGCCGGTTCCGGCGGGGCGCGTCGGTGAGCTGGAACCGGGCGAAGTTGAACCCGGCGACCGCGAGCAGCAGGTGGGCGCCGCCCTTGACGGTGAACAGCGGGATGTGCGACCCGACGATCGCGACGATGGCCGCCGCCCGCAGCGCCACGCTCGTCTCCAGCACGGCGGTGCGGCGGCGGGGCGTCTCCGGCGCGGGCCGGCGCAGGTCCCGGATGGCGGTGGTGTGCCAGTCGGCGGGCAGCCCGCCCAGGGCCTCCTCCAGCCGGACGGACATCTCCACGTACGACAGGGAGTCGCCGCCGAGGGAGACGAAGCTGTCCTCCGGGGTGACCTCGGTCACGTCCAGTACCCGCTCGTACAGCCGGCACAGGTCGACCCCGGCGGCGTCCGGCGGGTCGGCGGGAAGCGCGAGCAGGGCGGTCCGGTCGGGCTTGCCGTTGCCGAGTCGGGGCAGTTCGGCCAGCACGTGCACCCGCATCGCCCGCGCCGGCAGGCCGGCCGCCGCGGCGGCGAGCCGCCGGACACGGTCGGCCTCGGCCGGGGCCTGTGCCGCCACGACCAGCTCCCGGTCGGTGCCCGCGCAGTACGCCGACACGCCGGCCGCGCGCAGCCGCTCCTCGACCCGCGCCAGGTCGACGCGCAGCCCGAAGACCTTGGCGAACCCGCCGACGCGCCCCACGATCTCCCACAGGCCGTCGGGGGCGCGGCGGGCCACGTCGCCGGTGCGCAGCTCGTCGACGGTGCGGCCGAGGGCCAGGTCGGCGGGACCCTCGGCGTAGCCGAGCATCACGTTCGGCCCGGTGTAGACCAGCTCGCCGGTGTCCGGCTCCGGCCGGTCGGGCAGGGGGCGCAGTCGGAACGAGCCGCCGGGCACCGGTACGCCGATCGCCTCCGGGCGGGTGGCCGCCAGGCGCGGCGGCAGGTATGCCATCCGGGCCGTGGCCTCCGTCTGGCCGTACATGACGTACAGGTCCCAGCCGCGCCGGCGGCCGAGGGCGGCGTACCGGGTCACCCGCTCGGGGTCGAGCCGTCCGCCGGCCTGCGTGACGTAGCGCAGGTGGGGCAGGCGCATCTCGGCGAAGCCCACCCGGTCCAGCAGTTCGAAGGTGTACGGCACGCCGGCCAGGGCGGTGCCCCGGGCCGCGCGGAACAGCTCCCAGAACCGGCGGTCGGCCACGGACAGGTCGGTGAGCACGAGCGCGGCCCCGCGCAGCAGGTGGCTGTTGACCACCGACAGCCCGTAGCAGTAGTGCAGCGGCAGGGTGGTGGCGGCCCGGTCGGTGTCGCGGATGCCCAGGTAGCCGGCGATGGCCTCGGCGTTGGCCTGGAGGTTCGCCCGGGACAGCCGGACGAGCTTCGGCGAGCCGGTCGAGCCGGAGGTGCTCAGCAGCAGGGCCAGGTCGGGGTGCAGCTCGTGCCGGCTGGCCGGGCGGCGCTCGTCGACCACCAGCGTCCCGCCGACGCGGCGCAGTACCACGTCCGGGTCGTACGACCGGATCAGCGCGTCGGTCGCCGCGGCGTTGTCGCCGGGGGCCAGCAGCAGCGGGTGCCCGCCCGCGAGGGCGGCGAGGTACCCGACCAGCTCGTCGAGGCGGTTGGCGCCGGCGAGCAGGACCAGCCGCCGGTGCGGGCCGAGGCGGGTGGTCAGCTCGTCGACGCGGCCGGCCAGGTCCTGGTAGCTGAGCCGGGCGTCCGCGGTGATCACGGCGGGGCGGTCGCCGTGGCCGGCCAGGGCGGCGGCGAACGGCACAGGCTCGACGGCGGGGAGCACGCGCATGGCGCACAGGTTAGGCCAGGCTCACCTCACTCGGGAAGCCCGGGTCGGCGGCTCGCCGCCGGCCTGGTCGGGGGAACGGACTTGCGCGGGAGTCGATAGCTAAGGTAAGCCTTACCTGTGCAGAAGCGTCTGAGTGTCATGCTGGCCGCCACCCTGGCCGGCCTCCTCTCCCTGACCGCCTGCGGTGGCGGCGACGACGGCGGCGACCCGGGCAAGCCGAACGACAAGCGGCTGACGATCTACAGCGGCCGCAGCGAGGCCCTGGTCAAGCCGGTGCTGGAGAAGTTCGAGAAGTCCTCCGGAATCAAGGTGGACGTCCGCTACGGCACCACCGCCCAGATGGCGGCCCAGCTGCTGGAGGAGGGCGAGCGCAGCCCCGCCGACGCCTTCTTCGCCCAGGACGCGGGCGCGCTCGGCGCCGTCACCAAGGCCGGCCAGCTCGCCACCCTGCCGCAGGAGGTGCTGGACCGGGTGCCCGCGGCGTACCGGGCCAGCGGCGGGCAGTGGGTCGGCGTCAGCGGCCGGTCCCGGGTGCTCGCCTACAACACCGACCAGGTCACCCAGGACCAGCTGCCCACGTCGGTGTTCGAGGTGACCGACCCCCGGTGGAAGGGCAGGATCGGCGTCGCCCCCACCAACGGCTCGTTCCAGGCGTTCGTCACCGCGCTGCGGGTGCAGCACGGCGACGCCAGGGCGAAGGAGTTCCTGACCGGGCTCAAGGCCAACGAGCCGCAGATCCGCGAGAACAACGTGCAGATCGTCGCCGACATCGACGCCGGCAAGATCGCGGTCGGCCTGGTCAACCACTACTACGTCTACGAGCTGGCCAAGGAGCGCGGCGGCGACCCCACGACGCTCAAGGCGCGGCTGCACTTCTTCCCCGACGGCGACACCGGCGGGCTGGTCAACGCGGCCGGCATCGGCCTGCTCAAGCGGGCCGGCTCCGACCCGGACGCCCGCGCCCTGGTCGACTACCTGCTCGGCACCGAGGCGCAGACCTACTTCGCCACCCAGACGTTCGAGTACCCGCTGGCCGCCGGCGTCCCGGCCGCGCCCGGCCTGCCGCAGCTCGCCACGCTCGAGGCGCCGAAGATCGACCTGAACGACCTCGACACGCTCGACGCGACGGTCGCCATGATCAAGGAAACGGGGCTGGCCTGAACGGCGTCCTCGCCGGTGACCGCCGGGCCGGCACGCCGGCCCGGCGGTCACCGCGTCGTATCCTGCCCCGGCCCGGCCTGACCGTCGCGTCGGCCGCCGCCGTCGCGGTCGCCCTGCTGCCCCTGGTCTACCTCGGCGTACGGGCCGGCGAGGCGGGCTGGGACCGGATCACCGGCGAGCTGTTCACCGACCGGGTCGCCGTGCTCGCCGGCCGCAGCCTGGCCCTGGCCGCCGTGGTCACCGTCGCCTGCACCGTGCTCGGCGTCGGCGCCGCGTTCCTCGTCGCCCGCACCGACCTGCCCGGCCGGCGCGCGTTCGGCGTCCTAGCGGCCCTGCCGCTGGCCGTGCCCACGTACGTCGCCGGATTCGCCTGGATCGCCACCGTGGACGGGTTCGCCGGCTTCTGGGCGGCGGCGCTGCTGCTCACCGTCTGCTCCTACCCGTACGTGTTCCTGCCGACCGTCGCCGCGCTCACCCGCGCCGACCCCGGGCAGGAGGAGGTGTCCCGGTCACTGGGCCGCGGCCCCTGGGCCACCCTGTTCGGGGTGACCCTGCGCCAGGTCCGGCCGGCCGTCGCCGCGGGCGCGCTGCTGGTCGCCCTGTACGTGCTCTCCGACTTCGGCGCGGTCTCCCTCGTCCAGGTCGACACCTTCACCCGGGCCGTCTTCACCGCGTTCAACCTCGGCTTCGACCGCACCGGCGCGCTGGTGCTCTCCACCGTCCTGGTCGTCCTCACGGTGCTGCTGATCGGAGCCGAGCTGACCACCCGCACCCGCGACGCCCGGTACGCCAGCACCGCCGTCCGGCCGCCCGTGCGGCTGGCGCTGGGCCGGTGGCGGTGGCCGGCCGTGGCCGCCCTGCTCGCGGTCGACGCGCTGGCCCTCGGCGTGCCGGCCGCCGGGCTGGCCCGCTGGCTCGCCGCCGGGGTGTCCCGCCCCGGCTCCCTCGCCGAGATCGCGGCGGCCGCCGGCGGGTCGCTGTCGGCGTCGCTGGTCGGCGCGGGGTTCACGATGCTGCTGGCCCTGCCGCTGGGGCTGCTCGCCGCCCGCGCCCCCGGCCCGGTGACCACGCTGCTGGAACGGCTCACCTACGTCGCGCACGCCCTGCCCGGCGTGGTGATCGGCCTGTCCCTGGTCTTCTTCGCCGTCAACGTCGCGTACCCGCTCTACCAGAGCCGGTGGCTGCTGGCGCTGGCGTACGCGACGCTGTTCCTGCCCCTCGCGGTCGGCGCGGTCACCTCCGCCGCCGCGCAGAGCCCGCCCGCCGTGGAGGAGACGGCCCGGTCGCTGGGCCGGGGACCGTTCGCGGTGTTTCGCACCGTCACCCTGCCGCTGACCCTGCCCGGCATCGGCGCCGGGGCGGCGCTGACGTTCCTCACCTGCATGAAGGAGCTCCCGGCCACGCTGCTGCTGCGGCCCACCGGGATGGACACCCTGGCCACCGAGCTGTGGACGCACACCTCCACCGCCGCGTACGCCGCCGCGGCCCCGTACGCCGCCATCCTCGTCGCGCTCGCCGCCGTGCCCACCTGGCTGCTCGCGGCCCGCACCGGACTCACCGACCCCGGAGGCACCCGATGACCGAGAGCATGCTGACGGTGGCCGGCCTGGCCAAGTCGTACGGGGCGGTGCCCGCCCTCGCCGGCGTCGACCTGGACGTGCGCCGCGGCACGCTGCTGGCGGTGCTGGGCCCGTCCGGCTGCGGCAAGACCACCCTGCTGCGCTGCGTCGCCGGGTTCGAGCGGGCCGACCGGGGCTCGATCACGGTCGCCGGCCGGGCGGTCGTCGGGGACCGCGTGCACGTCCCGGCGCACCGCCGCCGCGTCGCCGTCGTACCGCAGGAGGGGGCGCTGTTCCCGCACCTGTCCGTCGCCGACAACGTCGGCTACGGGCTGGACCGGGCGGCCCGCCGCTCCGGCCGGGTCGAGGAGGTGCTCGACCTGGTGGGCCTCGCGGGGTACGGCGCGCGGATGCCGCACCAGCTCTCCGGCGGCCAGCAGCAGCGGGTCGCGGTGGCCCGCGCGCTGGCGCCCCGGCCGCCGCTGGTGCTGCTGGACGAGCCGTTCAGCGCCCTGGACGCGAAGCTGCGCGCCGAACTGCGGGCCGACGTGCGGCAGGCGCTGCGCGCCGACGGCGCCACCGGGGTGCTGGTCACCCACGACCAGGGCGAGGCACTGTCCATGGCGGACGCCGTCGCGGTCATGGACGCCGGGGTGATCGTGCAGTGCGGGACGCCCGCCGAGGTCTACCGGGATCCGGCCGACCCGTGGGTCGCCCGGTTCGTGGGCGACGCGGTGCTGCTGCCGGCCACTGTCGACGACGACGTGGCGGTCACCCCGCTGGGCCGGCTGCCGCTGCGCGGTTCCGCCGCTGGGGGCGCGGCGACCGTCCTCGTCCGGCCGGAGCAGATCCGGCTCGCCCCGTCCGGCGGTGCGCCGGCCACGGTGGTGCGGCAGGACTTCCACGGGCACGACGCGCTGACCACGCTGCGCCTCGACGACGGCACCCTGCTGACCGCGCGGACCCTCGACGAGGGCACCGGCCTGGCCGCGGGCGCCCAGGTCGCCGTCACCGTGCGGGGGCAGGTCCGGGCGTACGCCGGGCAGGGTCTGGTCAGCCAGCCGGCGGGATCTTCCAGAGGGTCGTTGAACGCGACGCTGTCGAAGAAGGCCACACCGTCGACCACCTTGCCGTCCCGCAGGGTCAGAAACCAGGCGTAGGTGTTCTCGTACGGGGTGCCGGCGACGGTGACGCCCCTGCCGTCGAACACGGTGATCACCCTGTTGGCCTCGACGTCCTCGTAGATTCCCCGCATCTTCACCGGCCGGTACGGGCTGTCCGGCCTGAACCGCGGCCACAGCCTGCGGGAACCCCGAACCCCGGGGGCCTGATGTGTGCGGTCCCGACCGGCGCAGGCCATCGCGTCGCCATCGGCGCGCAATCTTCGTCCCAAGAATCGGTGTGGTCTTCCCGCACTGCTGAAGGGACCGTCTGATGACCACACTCCACCGGCGAGCATTCCTCGGACTGACCGGTGCCGCCGGAGCCGGGCTCGCCGCCGCGATCGCCGGCTTCTCGGCCGCACCGGCGTGGGCCGATCCGGCGCTCGTCGACGAGCCGTTCACCCTGGGCGTCGCCTCCGGCGACCCGCTGCCGGACGGTGTCGTCCTGTGGACCCGCCTGGCTCCGGACCCGCTCGCGGTCGACGGGTCCGGTGGGATGCCGCCCCAGGTCGTGGAGGTGAACTGGCAGGTCGCCGAGGACGAGCGGTTCAGCGAGGTGGTCCGGGCCGGCGCGGCGCGGGCCACCCCGGAGTTGGGCCACTCGGTGCACGTCGAGGTCACCGGCCTGCGCCCCGACCGCGAGTACTTCTACCGGTTCCGGGTGGGCAGGTACCTGAGCCCGGTCGGTCGGACCCGCACCGCGCCCGCGTACGGCGCCGACCCGCGGCAGCTCGCCTTCGCCTTCGTGTCCTGCCAGAACCTGCCGGCCGGGCACTTCACCGCCTACCGCCACCTGGCCGAGGAGGACCTCGACCTCGTCCTGCACCTCGGCGACTACATCTACGAGGGACCGGGCACCAGCGCGATCGGCCGCCCGCACCTGCCCGCCACCGAGATCTTCTCGCTGGCCGACTACCGCATCCGGCACGCCCAGTACAAGACCGACCCGGACCTGCAGCTCGCGCACGCCCGGTTCCCCTGGGCGGTCACCTGGGACGACCACGAGGTGGAGAACAACTACGCCGACGGGACCTCCGAGGACGCCAAGCAGTCGGAGGAGAGCTTCCTCCTGCGCCGGGCGCAGGCGTACCAGGTGTACTACGAGCACATGCCGCTGCGCCGCGCCAGTATCCCGCAGGGGCCGGACATGCGCCTGTACCGGCGGCTCAGCTACGGCAACCTCGCCCAGTTCGACATCCTCGACGGCCGGCAGTACCGGTCGGACCAGGTGCCCACGGGGATGGACGACCCGTCGCGCACCATGCTCGGCACCGCGCAGGAGCAGTGGCTGCTCGACGGCCTGAGCGCCTCGCGGGCGCGGTGGAACGTGCTCGGCAACCAGACCGTGATGACCGAGGCCGACCGGGACCCCGGCCCCGGCAAGCAGCTGGGGAACGACAACTGGAACGGCTACGCGGCGGCCCGGCAGCGCCTGTTCGACGGCGTGGTCGAGCGTGGCGTGCAGAACATGGTCGTGGTCACGGGCGACGCCCACTGCAGCATGGTCTCCGACCTCAAGCAGAACTTCGACGACCAGTCCTCCCGCACCGTCGGGGTCGAGTTCCTCGGTACGTCGATCACCTCGGGCGGCAACGGGGCCGAGATGGACACCCGGGGCAGGGAGTGGCTCGCCAGCAACCCGCACATGAGGTTCTACAACGGACGGCGCGGGTACGTGCGCTGCCTGCTCGACCACGACCGGTTCCGCACCGACTACCGCGTGGTGCCGTACGTCACCGAGCCGGGCGCGCCCGTGTCCACCCGGGCCAGCTTCGTGGTGGAGAACGGGCGGCCGGGCGTCCAGATCGACGCGGCCTGAGCGGCGCGCGGAGCCGGTCGCCGCGCAATTACCGCACCAATTGTCGACCGTCCCGAAACGGCAGGGAATCGCTTCCTCCCGGGCCCCCGTCGTGGTCCTCGTCGAGGCCATTGTCTTTGCGGCACGACCGGTGACCGGGCGCTGTCGGAAACAGTGGCGGCATCAATTCCGGCGGGTTCCGCCGGTGCCGTTTCGGTGACGGGACGCCGGCAGTCGGAAAGGCGCTCTCCGGGCCGCGGAATCGGACTCCGGCCGGGCGGGCGTAATTCCGGTCAGCCGACGGGGGTCGCCCCTTTCAGCGGTGCCCACCAGTGCCGGAATTCGCGGTACCAGCGCACGGTCTCCGCCAGCCCGTCCGCCAGCCGTACCGAGGGTCGGTAGCCCAGTTCCCCGGCGGCCTTGCGGAAGTCCAGCGAGTACCGGCGGTCGTGGCCCTCGCGGTCCGGAACGTGCCGGACCATGGACTCGTCCGCGCCGAGGATGTCGAGCAGGGCCCGGGTCAGCGACCTGTTGTCCAGCTCGGTGCCGCCGGCGACGTGGTAGACCTCGCCCGCCCTGCCCCGCTCCGCCACCAGGGCGATCCCGCGGCAGTGGTCGTCCACGTGCAGCCAGTCCCGCACGTTCCCGCCGTCGCCGTAGAGCGGCACGCCGAGCCCGTCGAGGAGGTTGGTCACGAACAGCGGGATGAGCTTCTCCGGATACTGGTACGGGCCGTAGGTGTTGGACGCCCGCGTGACGCACGCGTGCAGCCCGTGGGTGCGGTGGTAGGCCCGCACCAGCAGGTCCGACGCCGCCTTGGAGGCCGCGTACGGCGAGTTCGGCGCCAGCGGGGACTCCTCGGTCCACGACCCGCTCTCGATCGAGCCGTACACCTCGTCGGTGGAGACGTGCACGAACCGCTCCACCCCGGCGTCCAGGGCGGCCTGCAACAGCACCTGTGTGCCCAGCACGTTGGTCCGTACGAAGTCCGCCGCATCGCGGATGGAGCGGTCGACGTGGGACTCGGCCGCGAAGTGGACCACCGTGCGCACGCCGGCCATGGCCCCGCGCACCACCGCCGGGTCGCCGACGTCGCCGCGCACGAAACGGAGCGCGGGGTCGGCGACCACCGGCGCCAGGTTGGCGAGGTTGCCGGCGTACGTCAGCTTGTCGAGCACCACGACCTCGCCCGCGAGGGCCGGGTAGGCGCCCTGCAGGAGCCGCCGGACGAAGTTGCTGCCGACGAAACCGGCGCCGCCGGTCACCAAGGTGCGCACGTCGTGCTCCCGTTCTCCGCGGGCCGTCGCGGTGCTCGGCGGCCACGTCCGTCAGCCGTCGGCCGTCGGGGAGTCGGCCGGGGGCGGAGCCCGTCCGGTGGCAGGACCCGGCGTCGACCGACCCGCGGCGGAGGGCGATCTCCTTCAGGCAGGCTATCCGCCCCCGCCGGTGCCGAAGGCGGGTGGTGGCCGGATCCGGGCACATCCGATTTCCGGCGGCAACGATCCCCTCTACCGAATGCTCCCGGTCGCCGGGATTACTTCCGGTTGTCGTCGGTGTCCCGCCGCAGCCGGCCGTGCCCACGGAATCGGCGTGAGGCGCGCTTTCTCGGCGCTGTCGGGGAAACCGCCGGCAGGCCGGGTTGTCGCTTCCGGCGCATGCTCATCCCATTTGCCGTCAGATGATCGAGAAAAGGCGCGTCCCGGGCGGCGGCCGGTGCTCTCTGGTGCCCTGCGGATACGGGCGACTTCATGGAGAATTGCGGCTGTGGCGGGTCGGCTGGGCGACACTTCCCGCGCCGACGTCCACCACCCGGACCCGGCGCCCGGCTCAGGTCACCCGGGAGGGCTCGCCCGGCACGTGCTCCCAGGCGCGCCGCTCGGCGAGGTCACGCAGCCGGTCCATGGCGTCCCAGACGTCGACGTACCGGGTGTACAGGGGCGCCGGGCCCAGCCGCAGCCGGTCGGGGGTGCGGTAGTCGCCCACCACCCGCGCCTCGGTGGCCAGCGCCCGGGAGATCCGCAGCGCCTCGGGGTGGTGCAGCGAGACGTGGCTGCCGCGCCGTCCCGGGTCGCGGGGCGAGGCCAGCCGGAAGCCGTACGGGGTGAGCCAGGCGTCGGCCAGCGTGACGATCAGCTCGCCGAGGCGGCGGCCCTTCGCGCGTACCCGGGCGATGCCGGCCTCGGCGAGGACGTCCAGGGCCGGGTCGAGCGCGGCCAGCGACAGGATCGGCGGGGTGCCGACCAGGAACCGGTCCACCCCGGGAGCGGGGTCGTAGTCGGCCCCCATCAGGAACTGGTCGCGCTGGCCGAACCAGCCCTGGATCGGCTGGCGCAGCCGGGACTGCAGCTCCCGCCGCACGTACAGGAAGGCCGGGGCGCCGGGGCCGCCGTTGAGATACTTGTAGGTGCAGCCGACGGCGAGGTCGGCGCCGCTGGCCTCCAGCTCGACCGGCACCGCCCCAGCAACGTGGCAGAGGTCCCACAGGACGACGGCGCCGACCTCGCGGGCGGCGGCGTTGACGGCCGCCATGTCCAGCAGCGCCCCGGACCGGTAGGAGACCGCGGAGAGCACCACCAGCGCCACGTCGGTGTCCAGCGCGGACCGCAGCTCGTGCAGCCGCAGCCCCTCGTCGAGGTCGGAGCGGAGCATCCGCAGGGTCAACCCGCGGGCCTGCGCCAGCCCCTGCAGGAGGTACCGGTCGGTGGGGAAGTCCTCGGCGTCGACCAGGACGGTACGTCGGTCGCCCGCGGCGTCCAGCGCGGCGGCGGCGAGCTTGTACAGGTTCACCGAGGTCGAGTCGGACACCACGACCTCGCCGGGGCGGGCGCCGAGCGCGTGCGTGGCGAGCCGGTCGCCGAGGCGGCGGGCCCACTCGATCCACGTCGGCCAGGAGCGGACGAGCCCCTCGCCCCACCCCTCGCGGACCAGCCGGTCCAGGTGCGCCGGGGTGGCCGCCGGCAGCCGCCCCAGCGAGTTGCCGTCGAGGTAGACGAGGTCGTCGTCGCCGATCACGAACCGGTCGCGCAGGTCCGCCAGCGGATCGGCGGCATCCAGCTCCTTGGCCAGGTACCGCGGGAAGTCGTCGCGCATCTGCCGCTCCCTTCCCCCGAGGTCTACCGCAGCGAACGGCGGCCCACCGTAGCCGGTCGGCCCCGCCGACCGGTCCGTGCGCGTATCCGGTCCCGACCAGCGGGAGGGTCGTCCGGGCAGCCGCCGGGTGGGGGTGTCCGCTCGGGGTGCCCGATCGGCCGTGCCGGCGCGCCTTTGAACGTTCATACAGTCGCCGCGGAGCCGTGCGGGCGATGCCGGGGGTCATCCGTTCGGCCCCGGTGGGCCCGGGCGCGCCGACGCTGGCCACGTGCCGCGCCACCCGGCGGCCCGTCGGCCGGTCGAAGCCGCTGCCGCGGCGGCCGGTCGGGCACCCCGGCCGGGCCGCTCCCGACGGTCGGAAGGCCGCGCGGGCCGGGGATCGTGTTGCGCGGGGGCCGGCCGTCAGGCTGCGTACGGACGGCCCGCGGACGGGTGGCGGGTCGAGGAGGCGGAGGGAGCTGATGGACGTGCCGCTGGACGGGGCGCCGCACGCGGCGATCGTGGGGATCGGCGGGTACCTGCCCGAGCGGGTGGTGACCAACCGGGACGTGTGCGCCGGCATCGACTCGAGCGAGGAGTGGATCGAACGCCGCTCCGGCATCCGGCTCCGCCGCTTCGCCGGGCCCGAGGAGAGCCTCGCCGTGATGGGGCACGCGGCCGGCACGAAGGCCCTCGCGGCCGGGGGTGTGCCCGTCGAGCGGGTCGACTGCGTCATCGCCACCACGATGAGCCACCTGCGTCAGGCGCCGGCGGTGGCGACCCGCATCGCCGAACTGCTCGGCCCCGGCGCGGACGTCGCGGCCGCGTTCGACGTGAACGCCGGGTGCGCCGGCTTCTGCTACGCGCTCAACCTGGCCCGGGACATGGTGTGCGCGGGGTCGGCGGAGCACGTGCTGGTCGTGGGCGTCGAGCGGATGAGCGACATCATCGACCCCCACGACCGGGGCTCGGCGTTCCTGTTCGGCGACGGGGCCGGCGCGGTGGTCGTGGCCCGTTCCGCCGTGTCGGGGATCTCTCCCGTGGTCTGGGGTTCGGAGAGTGAGCGCGGCTCCGCGATCGCCCAACCCCGCCCCTGGTCGGACCTGCACGATCCGGATGCGCAGTTCCCGTACCTGCAGCTGGAGGGGCCGACGGTGTTCCGCTGGGCGGTGACCCGGATGCGCAAGGTGGCCGAGGCCGCGCTGGCCGCGGCGGGGATCGGGGTCGACGAGCTGGCGGCGTTCGTACCGCACCAGGCCAACATGCGGATCACCGACGCGCTGGTGGACGGGCTCGCGCTGCCGCCGTCGGTGCTGGTGGCCCGGGACGTCGCGGAGTTGGGCAACACCGCCGCCGCGTCGGTGCCGATGGCGCTGGACCGGCTGGTCAGCCGCGCCCCGGAGGTCAGCGGCGGTCTCGCGCTGCTGCTCGGGTTCGGCGCCGGCCTGCTGTACGCCGGCCAGGTGGTCCGACTGCCCTGAACGCCCGTTTTGGTCTCCGTGGTGAGATTTGCGACCGGGTCGGCGACCCGGGACGCGAACGTTTGTCGACCCAATAATCTTCATGTCGCGCGACGCTTGGTTACTAATCGCACGCCCGAGCGCCCCCGTTATTGCCCGCCAGGCATTCCGCGAAGAGGGAAAAGTCGCCAGCCAGGCAACTGAAGGAAATCACGGACGGTAGTGGGTGCGCCAGAAAAGGGCTCTCTCGGTGCGCACCACGGCCGACGTGGTTCATGCCGCCCGCATATGAACCTTGTTGGCGATTGGCGACCCGGGTGTGCCGTGAACCGCGCCGGACTGCGGACTCGCCGGCCCGCCCTCGTCAGCGGACGCCCTGGTAGTTCGACGGCGGCTCGGCGCCCTGCCACGGCGGCACCGGGCTCGGGGCGCCGGTGAGGAAGGCGCGGACCACCGCCAGGAACTCGGCCTCCTGCTCGACGTAGGTCTGGTGCCCGGCGCGGTCGAAGAAGATCAGCTGGCTGCCGGGCACGCTGCGCCGGTAGTCGGTGGCGAACGACCACGGCAGGTAGTCGCAGGCGCCCTTGAGGATCAGCGCGGGAACCCGCAGCCCGGCCAGGGTCGGGCGGATGTCGTCCGCCTGGCGGGTGCTGGCGAGCGGCACCTGGTTGGCGTAGAACCCGGGTCGGGCGGGGGTCGGCGGGGTGGGGCTGTCGGCGCAGACCAGGCCGGGCGCGGACTGCCGGTACAGGGTGGCGAACCGGGCGTCCATCTCGTCGTCGCCGGAGAGCGCGTGGGCCGCCCGGGGATTGGCCCTGACCAGGTTCCAGGTCAGCATGGCCCGCGGGGACAGGATGCTGCCGAACACGGCGAGCTGCTGCCGGGTGTCGAGGCGGCCGATCATGCCCGTGCCGCTGACGTCGCCCACCTGCGGCACCAGGCGCCCCGGCGAGGAGAAGACCACCCGGGAGACCCGCTCCGGGTGTCGTGCCAGGTAGTTGGCGGCCAGCGTCGCCCCGTACGAGTGCCCGATCAGCACGATCCGGTCCGCGCCGATGCGGCGGCGGACCTGCTCCAGGTCGGCGACGTCCCGTTCCAGGGAGTAGCCGGACGGGTCGGCCAGCCGGCTGGAGCGGCCCGTGCCGAGCTGGTCGTAGAGCCAGACGTCCCGGCCGGTGTCGGCGAGTTTGCCCAGCACCGGCGCGTCGTGGTCCATGTCCGCCACCCCGGGGCCGCCGTGCAGGAAGACGATCGGGTCCCCGGTCGCCCGGGGCCGGGCCGGCACCAGCAGCGCGGCGAGTCGGGTGCCGTCGGGAAGCGCCCAGTGTCGCAGCCCGGCCGGGTCCGGCACGGCGCGCGGGGCGTTCGGCGCGATCAGCGCCCAGGCCGTGGGGACCAGGACCAGCGCCGCCGAAACGGCGGCCCACACGATCCGGGCCCGGGTGGCCGCGCGGGTGGACAGTCGCCGCGTGAGCAGCCAGCCGCCCGCCGCCAGCACGGCCCCGTAGGCCGCGAGCCCGGCCGCGAGGAAGACGGCGGGCCGGTCGCTGACCTGGGCCACCCCGAACACGGTGGACCAGCCGACTCCGATTGCGACAACAAGCAATGCTAATGCACCGCCAATGCGCAGAACGGTCATGACGGTCCGCCTTGCCGGAGGGAATGTCGTCACGCCGGCATCGTTTCACGCCGGATCGCGTAGGCAAAGCCACAATGGCTCGGAGGGGCCACGCGTCGTATTTGACGACGTCAACGCGGGGTCAGCCCCTGCAAGCCGCCGACCTGACTCTTGGTAGTCACTCCACTTTTGTGGTGTCGAGAGCCATGGACCGTTAACATCCCCGTCAGGAATGATCGACCAGTTCGGATATCTATCTTTCCGGCTGGCCGAGCCACAAGCTCATGTGCCATTTCCAACGGGCGTCGAGGCCCCCCCGGCCACACCGGCCGCGGGCTCCGTACGCCCGGGCGTGTGCAGGGGCCCGCCCGGGCCCTGGGGAGGAAGAGACATGCAAGACGTGAGTGTCAGCCCACGCCCGTCGGCCACCGCAGGGCTCGCGGTCCTGGTGGCCATCGAGAACGAGCTGACCCGGTGCGGACTCAGCCAGATGCTGGCCGACCTGCCGATGGTGACCACTGTGCAGCCCGGCGGCGACCCGCTCGCCACCACCAGACTGCTGGAGACAGGCGACTACCAGGTCCTGATCGTCTCCGCGGACGGCCCGCCCGGCGGCACCGACGCGGTCCTGGCCGCCGCCGCGCGTACCGGCACGTCCTCGCTGTTCCTGCTCCGCCAGCCGGAGGACGCCCTGCTGCCGGAGGTCGCCGCGCTGTCGGTCGACGGGTTCCTGCTGGAGCCGGGCCTGAACCGCACGGTCCTGGCCGACAGCCTGCACAAGCTGCGCCACGGGGAGATGCCCATCCCCGGGTCCCTGGCGCGGCGCATTCTCGACGAGCTGCGTACCGCTGGCAAGCCCCGGTCGGACCCGCCTTTCATGCTCACGCCGCGGGAACGGCAGGCTCTTAAGCTCTTGGCCGAAGGGCTCAGCAACAAGCAGATCGCCCGACGGCTCGGCATCTCCGAGCACGGCGCGAAGCGGCACGTCGGCAACGTCCTGGCCAAACTCAACTGTCCCAACCGGACGGTGGCGGTGACCGTCGCCCTGAACCACGGCCTGCTGGCCGAGGAGACGGTGCAGCCTCCGGACCCCGCAGTGGTCAACCTCCGTCGCCGCATCGCGTCCGCGCCGGAGCAGCAGCAGTGGGGCAACGGAGGGAGAGCGTGATGACCGACGCCAAGGTGTGGCTGGACGGGTCCCTGGTCGACTGGGACGACGCGCACGTGCACGTCAGCGCCCACGGCCTGCACTACGGGATCGGCTTCTTCGAGGGGATCCGCTGCCACGGCACCCCGCAGGGCCCGGCCCTCTTCCGCCTCACCGACCACCTGCGCCGGCTGGCCCGCTCCGCGGCCACCTACATGGTCTCCCTGCCGTACACCGTGGACGACCTCGCCGAGGGGTGCCGGGCGGTGATCCGGGCCAACGGCCTCACCGACTCGTACCTGCGGCCCATCGTGTTCCTCGGTCCCGGGCCGAACCCGCTCACCGCCCCGTACCGGGTGGCCATCATCGCCTCCCCCAACGGCCCGCTCGTCGGCGGCTCCAAGGACCATGGCGTGAAGGCCAAGGTGTCCAGCTTCCAGCGCATGCCGTCGCACGTGCTGCCCCCGGCCGCGAAGGCGACCGGCCAGTACCTGAACTCCTACCTGGCCCTGCAGGAGGCGCTGACCAGCGGGTACGACGAGGCCATCATGCTCAACACCGAGGGCCACGTGACCGACGGCTACGCGCACAACATCTTCGTCGTGCGCGACGGTGAGCTGCGTACCCCGACCCTCGCCTCCGGCGCCCTGGAGGGCGTGGTCCGCGACACCGTCCTCACCATCGCCGGGGAGGACGGCATCCCGACCCGCACCGACGTGCTCGTCCGCACCGACCTCTACCACGCCGACGAGTGCTTCCTCACCGGCACGGCGGCCGGCATCGTGCCGGTGCTCAACGTCGACGGCCGGACCGTCGGCAGCGGCAAGGTGGGTCCGGTGACCCAGCAGCTCGCGGCCCGGTACAACGACCTCACCACGGGGGGCAACACCGCGCACGCCGACTGGCGGGAGCTGGTGGGATGACCGTGCCGGCCACGGCCACGGAGCTCGACTACCGGGGGCTCGTCCGCGGCGCGCTCGCGGACGTCGACCCGCAGCGGCGGCGCGGCTGGGCGGTGGACGGGCACCTCCCCCGGGAGGTGCTCACCACCCTCGCCGCGCACGGCGTCTTCCGCGAGCGGTGGGCGCCCGGTGCGACCGGCGGGCTGCCCCGGCTGGTCGCCATGGCCGAGGAGCTCAGCGAGTTCGACAGCGGGCTGGCGCTGGCCGCGATGGGCCACAGCGAGGTGTTCATCGGCGCGCTGAGCTGGCTGGGCGCCGACGCCGCCCAGCGGGAACTGCTGGACGAGGCGTTCGCCGGCCGGGCCGTCGGCTGTTTCGGCGCCACCGAGCCGCAGGGCGGGTCGGACCTCGCCGGCATCCGCAGCACCGCCACCCAGGAGCCGGAGGGGTGGCGGCTGGTCGGCCGCAAGCGGTACGTGTCGAACCTGGGCGCGGCGACCCACCTGTTGGCCGTGGCCCGGGTGGCCGGAAGCGGACCCCGCGACCTGGCCCTGTTCCTGGTCCCCCTGGACAGCCCGGGCGTCCGTGTCGAGGGCTTCTTCGACACCGCCGGCCTGCGCTCCTGCGACGTCGGCGAGGTCGCCTTCGACACGTTGCTGCCGCCGCACGCGCTGCTCGGCGCCCCCGGCATGGGCCTGGCGTACGCCAGCCGGCTGTTACAGTTCGAGCGCCTCTCGATCTGCGCGCAGCTGCTCACCGCCGGCCGGATGGCGCTGGGACTGGCCGCCGCGCACGCCCGCCGGCGGATCGTCGGCGACGGCCCGCTGCTCGACAAGCAGGCCGTCCGGCACCGGCTGGCCCACGCCCACGCGCGGCTCGGCGTCGCCGGCGCCGCGCTGCGCGACACCGTCGCCCGGGGCACGGCCGGCGAGGGGTTCGCCCACGAGGTCGCCGCGCTCAAGCTGGTCGTGTGCGACATCGTGGAACGTGTGACCGACGACTGCCTCCAGGTCTTCGGCGCCCGCGGCTACACCACGAACTACCCACTCGAGGGCTGGTGGCGCGACGTGCGGCTGGCCCGCATCGGGGGCGGCGCCGACGAGGTGCTGACCGAGCTGGTCGCGAGCCGGCTGCTGCGGCCGGATCCCCGCTTCGACGCCGAGCTGGAGCGGCTGACCGCCGCCGACACGCCCCACCCGTGAGTCCGCCCGGGGGGCGACTACCGAGTCGCCCCCCACCCCACCCGTCCCACGCCACGTCCACGCCCCACCCCCGCCGCCCGGCCCCGTGCCCTGCACGTCGCCGGGCCCGCCGGTCCTCGTCGATCAAGAGCTTTGCGTCGTCCACGGCGTCGACGTTGACGCAAACCTCTTGATCGACCGGAGCGGCGGGCCGGCGGGGCGGCGGGGGCGGGCCGGCGGGGGCGGGAGTGGGGGAGGTGGGGTGGGGCGGGGCGGTCAGGGGAGTTCGGCCAGGACTCGGCGCGGCGGCAGCTCGCCACCGAGGACCGCATCCCGTAGCACCGGCCGGCGTGGCTTGCCCGAGGTGGTCCGTGGGATCGCCCCCTGCTGCACCACGAGGACCGGGGCGACCCGGGTGCCGAGCGCCTCGGTGACCGCCCGGCGGGCCGCGCGGGCCACCTCCGGCGCGGCGTTCTTGGTCCGTGGGGAGATCTCCAGCACCAGCCCGAAACGCTCGCCGCCGCCCTCGCCGCGGTGCTTGAAGGCGGCGCAGCCCAGCAGCAGCGGCCCGCCCGCGGCCAGCGCCGCCGCCTCGACGTCCTCGGCGAACACGTTGTGCCCGGACACCGACGCCACGTCCGCGCGGCGGCCGATGACGTACAGCTCGCCGTCGTGCAGGAACGCCGCGTCGTCGGTGTCGAACGGGCCCGGGTCGCGGGGCTTGAAGCCCTCCGCCGTCCAGTAGCCCTCGAACAGCCAGTCCCCGCCCAGCAGGAGGCTGCCGGACTCGGAGATGGTGTACTGACTGCCGGGCAGCGGCGGACCGAGCGAGACGTGCCCGTCCGGGCCGCGTACGGGGCCCCGGCCCGCCAGGAAGCAGGAGACCCCGACCGTCCCCTCCGCCAGCCCGTACGCCGGCATGATCGCCCCCCACGGGAAGCCGAGCGGTCCGGCCACCCGGTGGAAGTCCACCACGTCGGACCAGAGCACCCGCTCGGCGGCGTTCAGGCAGCACCGCATCCGGGACAGATCCAGCCCCTCCGGATACGGCACCCGGGAGGCCAGCCGGAAGCCGAAGTTCGGGGCGCCGCTGACCGTGGCCCCCTCCCGCGCCAGCATGGTCAGCCAGCTCGCCGGGTCCAGCACGAACGACTTGGGGTTGCTGTGGGTCTGGGCGGTCCGGGCGTAGAACGCCGAGCCGAAGAAGCAGACGAAGCCGAGGTCGTGGTACAGCGGCAGCCAGGTAACCACCCGGTCGCGGGCCGGGTCCAGGTCGAAGCACCGGCTGATCATCTTGATGTGCCCGGCGAAGATGTCCCCGCGTACCGCCACGCCCTTCGGCGTGCCGAGGCTGCCCGAGGTGAACTGCACCAGCGCGATGTCGGGAATCGCCGGCTCCGGGTCGGGCACCCGCTCCTCGCCCTGCACGGCGGCGATCGGCACGGCCCGCATCCGGTCGGTCAGCGGCGGCGTGTCGGGCGCGTCGGTCAGGTGCAGCCGGCAGTCCATCGCGTCGAGCACGGCGCCGAACCGCTGGGCGTGTACCTCCCCGCCCCGCCGCGGCGGCGGGGGCAGCGAGACGAGCGTGCCGCCCGCCGCCCACACGCCGAGCGCGGCGGTCACCGTCGGCAGGTCGTTGGTGAGGGTCACCGCCACCGGGTCGCCCGGGCGCAGACCGGCCGCCCGCAGCCGGTGTGCGGCGGTGGCGATCCGCCGGGCCAGCACGTCGTAGCTGGCCGCGTCCCGGGCGCCGTCGGCACCGAGGAAGGCCACCTCCGCCGCCGACCCGTACGGCCGGACGACCTCTTCGAGGGACAGGCCGGGATCCGTGGCGTACCCGGCGGGCCAGGTGACGGCGGGGGACAGGTCGAGCTGGGTCACGGTCGTCGCCAATCGTCGTCGGGTTACGGCGGGAAGGCGGCGAGGGCGAAGCGGGTCGCCACCGCCGGAGGCGGGGTCACCGGTCGGCGGACGCCGCCTCAGCCTCCAGCTCGGCCACGGCGTGCACGTCGGCCTGCTCGGCCCGCTCGATGATGTCGTAGACCCCGCGGTCCTCCCGGGCCTTCTCCTTCAGCGCGTCCTCGATGTACGACACGTGCCACGCCTCGTCCCGGATGATCGCCCGCAGCGGGCGCCGGATCGCCTGGGGCAGGTCCTCCTGGCCCACGTGCAGCTCGTACTCCGACAGACCGCGCCGCTCCGAGACCAGCGTCAGCGCCAGCATGTCGGTCAGCGTCTTCGGGATGCCGAAGTGGGCGGACAGCCGGGCCTGGTACGGCTGGGCGACGTCCACCACCTCGCCGCCGAAGTCCTCGATCGCCCGGGTCCACAGCCAGGCGTGCACGGCCTCGTCCCGCAGGTGCCGGGACAGGTCGCTGCGCAGCTGGGCGGTGTCGGCGAGCCGGGCCATGCGCATGATCGCGCCGGCGCCGTGCACCTCCGCCGCGCGGTACTGGTTGAGGATCCAGACCGGGTCCTCGGGGTCGATGTGCCGGCCGGTGGCGGTGATCACGGGGTGACCTCCTGCTTGGTCAGCGCACGGCCGATGTCGCCGATCGTGCGCAGGTCGGACAGGTCGGACAGGGGCACGTGGGCGCCGGTCTCGGTGTGCAGGGCGGCGAGCAGCTCCGAGGCGTCGAGGGAGTCGAACCCGAGGTCGTCGACCAGGCTCGTCTCGGGGGTCAGGGTGCGCACGTCCACCCCCCGGCCCCTGGCCACCAACCGGGTGACCAGCTCCACCGCCTGTTGTTCGTCCATCGCACGCTCCCACCGGTCCGTGGATACCTGTCGGCGTCCCGCCTTGTTCAAGTCGTGCGGGCCGCGCCAGGGACGCTAGAACGGCCCCCCGGCCGGCACGCCCCCGGAACAGGGACCCACTTCGCCGCCGCCGGTCGACCGTCGCGGTCGGAGTACCCGACCAGGCCCGGTCGGGGTACCGGATCGTGCCGTCGCCATCCCGGCCGTCCCGCGGCCGCGCCGCGCCGCCGCCGGTCGCGCGGAGCCCCACACCGGACGGCCCGATCAGGCACTGCGTCCCCCGGCCCCGGCGGCCAGACTCGCCGCATGGTCGGGTGCGAAGCGGAGATCGATCTGGCGGCCATCGCGCACAACGTCTCCGCGCTGCGCCGGCTGCGCGCCGTCGAGGTCATGGCCGTGGTCAAGGCCGACGGGTACGGCCACGGCCTGGTCCCGGCGGCCCGGGCCGCCCTCGCCGGCGGCGCCACCTGGCTCGGCGTGGCGTACCTGCCGGAGGCGCTGGCGTTGCGCTCGGCCGGGATCACCGCCCCGGTGCTGTGCTGGCTGCCCCGCCCCGGCGAGGACCTCGCCCCGGCCGTGCGCGGCGACGTCGACGTGTCCGTCTCCGACCGCTGGGTGCTCGACGAGCTGGTCGCCGCCGCTCGGCGCACCGGCCGGTCGGCCCGGGCGCACCTCAAGGTCGACACCGGCGCCGCGCGGGCCGGCGCCACCACGGCCCGCTGGCCGGAGCTGGTGCTCGCCGCCGGCAAGGCCGCCGGGGACGAGTTGGACGTCGTCGGGGTGTGGAGCCACCTGGCCAACGCCGACCGGCCCGGGCACCCGTCCGTCGCGCGGCAGCTCACGGCGTTCGACGAGGCACTGGAGGTGGCCGCCGCGCACGGGCTCACCCCGCGGCTGCGGCACCTGGCCAACTCCGCTGCCGCGCTGGCCGTGCCGGCGGCGACGTACGACCTGATCCGCCCCGGCATCGCCGTGTACGGGATCAACCCGCTGCCGGGGCCGCCGCCGGTCGAGCTGGTGCCGGCGATGACCCTGCGCGCCCCGGTGGTGCTGGCCCGCCGGGTGCCCGCCGGCACTCCGGTCTCCTACGGCCACGAGTACGTCACCACCCGGGAGACCACCCTCGCCCTGGTCGCCGCCGGGTACGCCGACGGTGTGCCACGGGCGGCGGGCAACCGGGCCCGGGTGCTGCTGGCCGGCCGGCGGCGGCGGATCAGCGGCCGGGTCTGCATGGACCAGTTCGTGGTGGACGTGCCGGACGCCCCGGTCGTCGCCGGCGACCCGGTGGTGCTGTTCGGGCCGGGCACCGCCGGGGAGCCGACCCTCGCCGACTGGGCGGCGGCGGCCGACACCATCCCCAACGAACTGCTCACCCGGGTCGGGCCCCGGGTCCGCCGGGTCTACCGCTGACCGCGGCGGCGCGCCGCCGGTCGGTCGCGGGGGCGGGTGCCCGGCCGACGGCGACGCTGCCCGCCCGATCGGGCCGGTCGACCGGGCGGCCCGGACCGCCCCCGATCGTCGTGGGCGTTGGTGGATTCCGGGGCCGCCGCGCCGCTGGGAGATTTCACCCGCGAGCGTCGGTGGCGACCAGCGCGCCGACCGGGCGGAGGGGCGAGCGGCGATGACGACACACCAGGATCACGGCGTCGAGTCGACCATGGTGGCGTCCCCCGCCGTCGAGTACGGCTCATTCCTGCACCTCGACGCGCTGCTGGCGGCGACCCAGCAGGTGCCGGACCACCCCGACGGGCGGTTCTTCGTCCTGGTGCACCAGGCGTTCGAGATCTGGTTCGAGCTGATCCTGCACGAGTTGGAGGCCGCCCGCGACGACCTGTTCGCCGGGACGGTGCCGGACGCGCTGTACCGGCTGCGCCGGGTGGCCGGGGTGGACCGGCTGCTGGTGACCCAGCTCGACACGCTGACCACGATCAGCCCGGCCGGGTTCGCCAGCCTGCGCCCCCACCTGGGCACCGCCAGCGGATTCCAGTCCATCCGGTACCGGGAGATCGAGTACCTGTCGGGCCTGCGCGGCCGGGGACACGCCGGCGTCGCCCCGCCGGGCAGCGCCGACGCCGCCCGGCTGGAAGGCCGGCTGCGCGAGCCGAGCCTCGCCGAGGCGTACCGGGTGCTGCTGCGCCGTCGCGGGGTCGGCGACCCGGTCCGGCTGCTGCGCAGCGGCCGGCCCGACAGCGACCTGCTGGCGGTCGCGGAGGCGCTGCTCGACCACGACGAGGCCTGGGCGGCGTGGCGGATGCGGCACGCCCTGGCCGTCGAGCGGCTCATCGGCCACAAGCCGGGGACGGGCGGGTCGAGCGGCGTGGAGTACCTGCGGTCCCGCCGCGACGAACGGTTCTTCCCGGAGCTGTGGGAGATCCGGACCCGGCTTTGACATCCTCCCCCGCCTAGAGGCGTGGGATTCCGACCCTCGCGGGTTGGGGTTCCTGGTTCACCGCAGACAGCACGGAAGGAGAATCTTCGTGTCTGACGTCCGCTCCGCAGGCGTTTTGCGTCTCGACCAGCCCGGCCGCGACGGCGATGTTCTTGGCGGCGTTGACGTCCCGGTCGTGCCGGGTGCCGCAACTCGGACACCGCCAGTGGCG